>CAJOLE010000066.1 GCA_905235325.1 uncultured Prevotella sp.
GCCGCAAAATTAATGAATATAAAGCAATTATGCAAGAAAGTAGAAGAATAATTAAGTATTTTTATGGTTTTGAGTACATATTACCACACTTTTAGGTTATCATGAAGAGTACGACCTCGCCATGCGGCTGGAACGCCGTGGATGGAAGCGTGTCATACATCCTGCACACAGCTTCGTGCATGCCCACGGGGCAACAACGTCGAAGATGCCCAATAAGGACATTATCCGTGAACTCTACATCTCAAAGATTTATACATACGGGAAATACCACTCCCTGCTCCAGTCGCTCGCCTTCCGCACGGTCGTTGGCGCGAGTCTGCTGTTCAAGCCCCGCAAGTGGTATCTGTTGAAGGTGGTGGCGCGGGGCGAGTCGCTGAGCCACTCCATGAAGCACCGCGTGGCGTGCCTGCCTGTCAACGGCTGACGCCCAGCAGTCGGCAGTATAGCTGCAGGTATTGCGCGGTGTATCGGTCGTAGTTGAACGTCAGCGAGTATTCGCGGGCCGCTTTTGCCGCTGGGCACTCGCGGTTCCAGCCGGCCAGCCCCTCCCGCACCACCTGCGCCATGGCTTCGGGGGCGTAGCTGTCCCAGTAGGAGGCGTGGATGGAGCAGACCTCGGGCAGACAGCTGTAGCGCGAGGAAAAGACCTTCGTGCCGAAGCGCATCGCCTCGAGCACTGGAATGCCGAAGCCCTCCAGACGGCTGGGGAAGAGCAGGGCGTCGGCGTGGGCGTAGAGCCAGCATTTCTCCTCGTCGGCTATTTTCCCCGTGAGCAGAATGCGGTCGCGGTCTTCCGGGGCTATGAGCGAGCGAACGGTGTCGGCATAGCTCCAGTGGTTGTCGCCGCAGATGAACAGCTTGTGATGCGGGAAGTGGCGCATCATTGGTATCAGGGTGTGCAGGTTCTTCTTCTCACGCACTTGCCCGATGCACAGGAAGAACCGGTCAGCGTCGCTGACAAAGGTGGGCTTCAGCTGCTGTTTCTGCTCAATGTCGGAGATGCCGTTGTAGATGACTCGCAGTTCCTTGTTCACAAGGGGGACGTGGGCTTCCACGTCTTTCCTCACGTATTCGGAGATGACCGTCACGGTGTCGCTTCGGCGAATCATCAGCGGCATTTCAAGCTTGTGCTTCAGCAGGTGTATGCCGTGCTTCTCGTGCAGATAGTTCAGGTCGTGGATGGTGAGCAGCTGGTGTATGCCCTTGCCGTGCATCCTGTACTTGAACTGCTGGTGGGTGGCGTGCCAAAGGTCTATCTGCCGTGCAAATGGCTTGATCTCGCTCTTCAGGATGTTCGCGTGACACATAGTCGATCTGGTTGCCGAATGCGCCCCTGTGCTTCTCGGGCACAATGAAGATGAAGTGCAAGTCAGGCACGTTGGCACGGGCCAGGCGTGGGCAATAGTTGCGGGCTATCTCGCCGAAGCCGCTCAGGTCGTCAAGGTTTGAGAAGTCTACTACAACAGTTTTCATCGTGCAACAGGTAAGATTTGTTCGTAAAAAGCCTGCAAGGCCGTCCATACGCGGTCGGTGGTGATGAGGGCGTACTGCCCGGCGTAGTCGAGGCGGGCAGCCTGCGGGTCGATGTCGGAGGGGGCGATGCCGCAGGTCAGCGGTTCGTCACACTCGGGAAGCCAGGTCCGCTTGCTGGCCATCGGCGAACAGACCACGAGCGACGGACGGC
The DNA here is from genome assembly GCA_905235325.1 of uncultured Prevotella sp. GTDB lineage: Bacteria > Bacteroidota > Bacteroidia > Bacteroidales > Bacteroidaceae > Prevotella. The sequence continues at coordinate 1,685 of CAJOLE010000066.1, forward strand.
CCATGGCCTGGACGATGTGGCGCGCACCGCCCTCGTTGCCGAAGTAGAAGGTGCTGTTGGCGGCCATTGCTGCCAGCTGGCGCATACTTCTGGCCTCGATGTTGAGGAAGACGGCGGTGCTGTCGGGCAGCCGGGCGTAGATGCGGCGGGCATTCTCGGCCTCCTGCCCCGGGGCGTAGTTGAAGACGACCTGCACCTCGGGGTGTTTGGCTGTGAAGCGGCGCAGCACCTCGGTCATGCGGTCTTCGGCCCACGTCTTCGTGGCCAGCTTCGCCGTGACACCAGCCAGCATGACGGGGCGGCTGAAGTCGATGCCCTGAGCCTGCATATAGGTGCGGAAGTCGCGCTGCTCCTGCTCTGTGATGTGCAGCGTGATGGCCTTGTCGGCCCCTTCGATGCCCAGTGGCGACAGCAGGCGCAGATTATGGTCTGTCATGCTCTCGTCGTCCTCGCAGCCCGGGAAGCGGTGGTTGAAGATGAAGCGCGTGTAGGGCTTGCGGATGCCGATGCGGCAGGGTGTCAACGGTGCGAAGAGCGCAAAGAGCACGGTGTTGACCGTGGAGCGCATATCGATGATAACATCGTAGCGGGTGCGGTGCACGGTCTGCCACACCTTCTTGATATACGTCAGCGGGTGGTGGCGCTCGTCGTCGGTGAAGGTAAGGAGGCGGCTGACGGCGGGATGGCCCTCGAACAGCGGCGCGATGCGCTTATTGAGCACGAAGTCAATCTGCGCCTCGGGGTAGTTTGTGCGCAGGGCGTTCAGCATCGGCGTGGCCAGGACGGCGTCGCCCATCTGCCGGAAGCGGATGACGAGTATATGCTTAACTTCCATAGACACCTTTTACTTTAGGAATGGTATGGCCGTTCACCAGGTCGTAGACTTTGTCGAACTCCTCCTTGGTGCGCTTCCAGCGGTTGTGCGTCCACAGGTAGAAGGCGGGCTGCCGGCGGATGGACTTCTCGAGCATCTGGAAGAAGCGGATGGTCACCTCGTTTTCGGGCAGCGCGGCGGGCTCGGCGGTGATGAGCTTGAAGGTGCAGATATACTTGCCGCGACGGGGGCGTTCCATATCGAGGAAGAAGACGGCGTTGTTCATTTTTCGCATGATGCGCTCGCCACCCGTGAAGACGGGGGTCTCGTGGTTGAGGAACGGCAGGAACAGGTGGATGTCCTTCCAGCGGGGCGACTGGTCGCTGATATATCCGAAGAGCGTGCGTCGGTCGGCGCGGCGGAAGTTGAGCAAGTGGCGCAGGATGTCCTGCTTGGGCACGCAATGGCCGCCGTGGGCCGAGCGGATGTCGAGAAACAGGCGGTCGAAGGCATCGTTGTAGAGCGGGTGGTAGATGAGTCCCATCACGGCCTCGGGATAGCGGTGGAAAAACAGCCCCGTGGCCGACAACCACTCCCAGTTGCAGTAGTGGCCGAGGATGCCGGCGCAGTCCTGACCTCGGTCGAAGCACTGCTCAATCTCCTCGGTGCCCTTGAACTCGATGTGGCGTAGCAGCTGCTTGTTGCTGATGCTGAGCAGCTTGACGGTCTCGACGGCGTAGTCGCACAGCCATCGGTAGAACTGCCGCTCAATCGTGTTGCGCCGGCGGTCGTCGTACTCTGGGAACGACGTGGCAAGGTTGTGCCTGACGATCTTGCGCCTATACCTTATTATATAATAGATTATCAGGAAGGAGGCATCGGCAATCAGGTAGAGCAGCCAGAACGGCAGCAGCGAGACGGCGTAGGTGAAGCCGTAGAGCAGGCGGTAGGTAAGTTGCTTCATTTATCGGTTGATGAGGTCGTCGGTGGTGGTCTGGAGGATGGCTTTGTTCAGGCGCAGCAGCTGTTCGCGGTCGGTGCTTTCACCGGCGGCAACGCGGCTGGCGTCGAAGTCGTAGAGGATATACCCTGTTGAGTCGATGAGCAACTGGGCGTTGTTGTAGTTGTGGACGGCGGTGGGATGCCGGTAGCTGGCCGAGAGCACGTCGCGGCTGAAGCGGAAGTCGTCGTGTGGCAGTGCGAGCTGGCCCAGCAGCGTGGCACAGATATCGGTCTGGTTGCAGAGCGTCGCCACATTGCGTGGTTCCCTGACGGCCCCGCCCACCATGAGCAGGGGGATGTGGTTTCGGAGCAGGGGCTTCTGCTCGTCGATGTCGTGGTAGTTGATGCCGTGGTCGGCAACGAGTACGATGAGCAGGTTGTTCCACTGCGGTGTCTGCTTCAGTCGGTCGATGAAGTCGCCGAGGCAGTCGTCGAGATAGCTGAAGGCATTTTGCACCTCGTCGTCATAGCGCTTCGCAGGCACGTCCCACGGCTCGTGGCTGCTGAGGGTGGAGTAGCCGAAGAGGGCGCGCTGGGTGCGCGGTGCGGTAATCTGGCGGAAAAGCGTCTGGAAGGTGATGTCGTCCCTGACGCCCCATTCCGCCGTGTTCTGCTCTTCGCGCGAGTAGTTGTTCTTCCACGTCAGCGTCTCCCAGCCCGTGGCGACGAGGTAGGAGCGCATATTGGTGAAGTTGATGTCGCCGCCGTAGAGGTACGAGGTCTGGTAGCCTTGCTGCCGCAGCGTGCGTGCGATGCCGGGCAGAGAGCCGCTCTTCTCGGGCATCTTCATCACCGACAGCGACGGGAAGGAGGGGTAGCCGCTCAGCGTGCAGACGGTGCCGCGGTCGGTGCGCCAGCTGTTGCCGTAGCACTGGCTGAACCAGATGCCCTCCTGCTTCAGCTGCTGCAGTCGTGGCATCACATTGGCGAACAGCTCGCCGCAGCTCTCGAGGAGTATGATGACGATGTCGGGGCGCTGCGTGGTGAGCAGGGTGTCGGTGTCGGTGCTCTCGGTGGTGTAGACGCCCTCTGTCAGCCGGTCGCACGCCGACTGCTCCATGAACTGGTAGGCGTTGTCGGTGTCCAGCCGATGGCTGAGCGAGTAGAGGAAGTTGAACACGGGATTGACGGCCGAGTGGTTCAGGAACTGGTTCTGCGAGAAGTACACCTGGCCGATGTTCGTCGTCGACTCGTCGATGCCGCCGCGGATGCCGATGACCATCAGCGGTATGCAGATGATGTAGGCCACGGTCTCGGCCACGCGGCGTTTCCTGGCCGCAGGCATCGGAAACCGCGGATAGCCCCAGAAGACGACGGCGGCGACGGCGATGAACGCCAGAAGCCTGACGAGTAGATAGCCCGTGGAGACGCTGGCCGTTGCCTCGCCTGGCGTGGACAGGTATTGCAGGCCGGAGGAGTCGAGCTTGAAGCCCCAGAAGGGGTAGAGGCTGGTGTCGGCCACGAAGGCGAGTGCAAAGGCGAGGGCGACGAGGGCATTATATGTGGTGAGCAGGCGTCGGAGCACCCTGCCGTTATCCCACCACACACTGACCATCGTGACGAGGAACGGCACGATGAGGAAATAGAGTGCCGTGGAGAGGTCGAGCGACAGCCCGTGTGCGACGACCTGTCCGACGTCGGTCGCCGACAGGCCGTGGCCGCAGAAGAGCATAAACCCCAGCTTGGCGACGGTGAATACCGCCACCGTCCAGAGATAGGTCTTCAACAGGAATATCACGTTTTGTCTCATCGTTCACTTTTCACTTCCCGCTCCTCCTCACACCTGCTGCATGTCGTGGAGCTTCTTGTAATAGCCGTCGATGGACAGCAGCTCGTCGTGGGTGCCGCGCTCGACGATGCGGCCCTCGTGGAGCACGCATATCTCGTCGGCGTTGCGGATGGTCGACAGTCGGTGGGCTATGGCCACCGTCGTGCGCGTCTTCATCAGCCGTTCCAGAGCGTCCTGCACCAGCCGCTCGCTCTCGGTGTCGAGGGCTGAGGTGGCCTCGTCGAGGATGAGTATGGGCGGGTTCTTCAGGATGGCGCGGGCTATCGACACGCGCTGGCGCTGCCCGCCAGAGAGGCGCCCGCCGCGGTCGCCGATGTTGGTGCCGAACTGCTGGTCGGAGGCCATGATGAAGTCGTAGGCATTGGCTATGCGTGCGGCTTCGGCAATCTGCTCGTCGGTGGCATTGTCGACGCCGAACGAGATGTTGCCCCGGAAGGAGTCGTTGAAGAGGATGGCCTCCTGGTTGACGTTGCCGATGAGCTGTCGCAGGTCGTGGATGCCGAGCTCCCTGACGTTGATGCCGTCGATGAGCACCTCGCCCTGCTGCACGTCGTAGTAGCGTGGAATAAGGTCGACGAGCGTCGACTTGCCGCTGCCGCTCTGTCCCACGAGTGCGATGGTCTTGCCCTTGGGGATGGTCAGGTTGATGTCGCGCAGCACCCACTGCTCGCCGTACTTGAACGAGACGTTGCGCAGTTCAATCTGGTGCTCGAAGCTGGCTATATGCCTGGGGTGTTCGGCCTCCCTGATGTTGTTCTCGGCCTTCAGAATCTTGTCGATGCGCTCCATCGAGGCCAGGCCCTTGGGAATGTTGTAGCCCGCCTTCGAGAAGTCCTTCAGCGGCTGGATGATGCTGTATAGGATGACCATGTAGTAGATGAACGTCGGGCCGGTGATGGTCTGGTTGTTGAGCACGAGAATGCCGCCGAACCACAGCACGATGATAATCATCACCGTGCCGAGGAACTCCGACATGGGGTGGGCCATCGACTGGCGGATGTTCACGCGCATGATGTCGTTGCGGTAGGCACTGTTGATGCGGTCGAAGCGGGTGTTCATCTTCTCCTCGGCACAGAAAGCCTTGATGATGCGCAGTCCGCCGAGCGTCTCCTCCACCTGGCTCATCGTGTCGCTCCACAGGGCTTGGGCCTTGATGCTGCGCTTCTTCAGCTTACGGCCTACGAAGCCCATGAACCAGCCGAAGATGGGCACGAAGACGATGGTGAACAGCGTGAGCTGCCACGACACGAAGAGCAGCGTGCCGAAGTAGACGATGATAAGTATGGGGTTCTTGAACAGCATGTCGAGGCTCGACATGATGCTCGACTCCACCTCCTGGACGTCGCCGCTCATGCGGGCGATGATGTCGCCCTTGCGCTCTTCGCTGAAGAATCCCAGCGGCAGCGATGTGATCTTCTGGTAGAGCTGGTTGCGTATGTCGCGCACCACGCCCGTGCGTATCGGGATGATGGTCGACGACGAGAGGAAGTAGGCGCCCGTCTTCAGGGCGGTTGTCACGGCCAGGAAGAGTCCGATGAAGAGCAGCGTCGTCGTCTGTCCGTAGTCGGCAATAAGCCCGTTGACGAAGTAGTTCAGGTTGTTCATCAGCACCTCCTGCACGTTCCCCCAGTCCCAGTCCATGAGTGTGGTGGCCGCCTTGGCGTCGCCCGTCTGGAAGAGGATTTGCAGGATGGGAATCAGCGCTGCAAACGAGAAGATGTTGAGCACGGCCGACAGGATGTTGAAGACGACCGACAACACCAGGTATTTCTTATATGGCGGCACGAATCGCCGCAGCACGTTCAGGAACTCTTTCATTCGTGTTGAGTGTTTTTACGCGGGAGTCTCACCCGCGGCTGCCGCAGGCGAGACACCTGCGTACCAATTGTCGGCTGCAAAGTTACAAAAAAAACGATAATTATCCGCTGATATTCTTATTTTTTTAACCCCTCTCCGGCTCCCCGTGGGGTTAATACTCTTCCAGCATTCGGAGGAAGCGCTCCTTCTTGCTCTCCTTGCGGCGCTTCACCAGCTTCTGGAAAAGCCCCAGAATGTTGAAGCCGCCCGCCGGATTGGCGGCGGCCAGCTGTTGCTCGGTCTTGTTGAGGCGCATCTGGCGCTTCAGCTCCTTCAGCTTGTCCTCGCCCAGGTCCTGGCCGTAGACGGTCACCTCGGGCAGTCCCATGAGCTTCGAAATCAGGAACACCGTGTCCTTCACCTCGCTGAGGTTCAGCAGCCGGCTCTCGTACTTCACGTGCGAGAACGACAGCGAGCGGCACGTGTCGCTGACGGTGACCAGTCCCTGCCAGTCGGTGGTGTCGGCGCGGTGGCTGCTGCCCACCACGTTGACGCCACGGATGGGTACGCGCGTCTCAACGTCGACCACGATGAGCCGGCGCTGCCCACGAACCGCAACACACAGTGCGGCGAGGAAGATAGCCAGATACAGTCTTTGCATGGTGCAAAATTACGCAAAAAACTGTGACCTGCCAACTTCCCCGCCGCCAATTTAAGCAGAATTAGCACGAGTTTGGCTTATTTCAACCTTTTTCCTTCACTTAGTCCCTCGGCATTGACGGCCACCGCCTCATCGCCTGTCGGTGCGGGGTGGCTTGGTTAGTCCTTTGTCAATACCCCGTGTACTGACCGATGAAGAGGACGGCTCCCGTCTGCTGTTCGCTGATGACGTAGAGGAACGGGTGGTTGGCGCAGAAGGTGACGTAGTCAGGTCTTAGTGCGGAACTCAAAGCCGTCCCGATAACCGTGACGGCAGCCGCCTCTGTGCCCTTCTCGTCGAGCTTCACCTTGGCCACCTGCTTCATCAGGCTGATATAGACCGGCGCGTTGCAGAAACGGCTGAAGTCGGCCTTCTTGACATCGAAGGCATCGGGCATACCGAGTTCCTGCATGATGGGTTTCAAGTCAATGTCGGTCTCGGTCTCGAAGCGTGGCAGCGACACGTCGACCTCCCTGTAGCCCATCTGCAGGTTCAGCTGCTGCCACTCCCCGGCGGTGGGCACCTTGGGCAGGGCGTTTGTCTTTCCCTTGGGCAGCAGCACCGTCATCAGGAACGAGCCGTTGCCGTAGGGCAGTCGCAGGGCCTGGCAGTCGTCGGTCTCGCCATACTCGAACTGGTCCGTCTGGTGCATCATCTGGGCATAGGTCAGCTCTAAGGTTTCGCCGGCGTGGTCAAACCGCTCCTTCTGGGTCAGTGCCTTGTCGAACTTCTTCGCCCAGCTGCCCTTGAAGTAGATGGCGTTGAGCAGATAGCTGACGGCATTGTCATCGAAGTCCCCCTCTTTCAGCACTTCCTCAATCATCCCCTCGGTTGGTCGCTGCCCCACTTGTTGATGACGTCGCGGGTCTTGCCGTCTTTGAAGTCGCGTGTCTCAGGATCGGCGTTGTAGAACGTCTTCGCCCGCTGTACGAACTCCGCCTGAAGTATATAAGGCTTGTTCAGATAGATAGTGTTGGCTATCAGCACCTTCGTCAGCGGGTCGAGCGTCGCTGCCCGCTGTAGCATCTTGTAGCAGAAGGCGTTGATGCCGTCGGCCCCCGTGTCGGCGAAGCCCAGCACGCCGTTAATCTGAGCCAGCGTCTCGCCAGTGGCACCGTTGTTCAGCATACCGAGGGCGTATGTGATGCTGACGGGCGACACAATCTGGCTCTTCACGCCGTCCTGCACTTCGCGGAACAGGTTGAAGGCGAACTCGTTGCTGCTGCCCACCATCTCCTGCTCGGCGCGGGTCAGCTCTAATTCTGTTGGCGTCACTACGGGACAAATGACTGGCTCCGGCTTCGGGCTCTCGCTGTCACTGCTGCATCCCGCTACTGTTGTTGCCATCAAGATCGGGGCGATGGCGGCCCATGAGTTAGCTTTCTTCATGCTTTTTCTTCCTTTTTACCTTTTTACTTTTTTACCTTTTTACCTTTTTTCATAACATACTTTGTTTATTCCTTTTTTCTGAATGTGCAGGAATAGCATCTAGACTTGGTTTTTTGATTGATTGTCAGAATTCCATCGTCACCAAGCGAATAATCATAGATTGTTTCATCTATTTTGAGTTGTGTGTCTGTGGCATAATCAATGTGATGCGTCCCATTTCGGTATACAAATGGCAAATAGGCTGCTGAGGAATCGCTATTCACATAGAGAAAGCCATCGGGATAGAAAATCCATTCAATAGTACCTGCTTCGTATTCCGTTGCCTGATTCGAACTATTATAATACGCCATCATGTCCCATGTTCCAATCAAGCCTGGGACTTGCTTCTTCAATCTGACATAATAATCGCCGTCTTGATTTTCAGGCAGTTCAACCTTTCCATATTCATACAGCAAAACACCGTTGCGACGGAAGTTGAGGAGACGGCCTTTCAAAAAGTCATTGCGATATTCACCAAACATAGAATAGACGCATCCTATGGTTTTCACGGGAAACGAATAATCTGTTGATCCATTGTCTTCAATCTCGTAGACGTTTCCGTCAAGAAGGGTAATGTTTGAGCGGTTTCTTTCAGTCCTAACGATGTTTCCATCGCTATAGAACAGCAGTCCATGAATGTACGGAGGCCAGTTGAAATCATATTTTTGCAAAATGTATGAGGGTCGCTGGGTTGCGTCGTCAATACTATACGCAGTTACTACTCCCTTCTCCTCATAGATATAAAAATCCAAACGGTGTAAGTCGTTCTCTATACCTGGCCATATCTCCGTCGTTTCATAATAATGTACAGGAATATGTGTCTTGTCCAAATGGACAAATTCGCCTTTCACTCTTTTGTAGTGTTCATCGTCAATCAGCGTATCAGAGACTAACTCGAACTTGATTCTTAAAAACAGGTTCTCAATGTCGTCATAAAAATAATAACCCATCTCCCAAGTAGTTCCAACAGGATAGCAGACGAGAGTATCGAAGATGTGGTCATAATGCTTGGGGCTGATATCTACAGGCTGCTCATAATTCTCCACTTCGCGGGTTATTTCTTCCTCGCCATCGTTATCTCTGTCACACCCTGTGTACAACTGTATGGCGACAAGCGACAAGGCCAAAATGATAATTCCTTTCTTCATTTCTTACTTTTTACCTTTTCATCAATATCCTGTGTACTGTCCAATAAACAAAACGGCACCCGTCTGCTGTTCGCTGATGACGTAGAGGAACGGGTGGTTGGCGTTGAAATTTGTTGGAGCCGATGCGGAAGCAATGCCAGTGGTTGTAACGGCAGCTGCCTCGGCGCCCTCTTCGTTGACCTTGATGCGCGCCGCCTGTTTCATCAAGCTGATACAGGTCGGCTTATCGCAGAAGTTTGAGAATTCAGCATCATCGGTGAAAGCCTTCGTCATGCCCAGCTTCTGCATGACGGGAACAAGGTCAACATCGGTGGTAGTCTCAAAGCGCGGCAACTGCACATTTACTTTCAACTGACTCATCTGCTTGTTCAGCAGCTGCCACTCGTAGCTCGTTGGCACGTTGGGCAGGCGGTTCAGCGGCAGCCCTTTCACAGTCTTGGGCAGCAGGACCGTCATGACGAACGAACCGTTCCCGTAGGGTAGCTGCAAAGCCTGCACATCGTATGTCTCTGCATAGTTAAAACGCCTTTCTTGGGACATCATGTCGCAGTAGGTCATCTCTTCTGTCTCGCCTACATGGTAGAACTCTCTCCGCTTTGTCAGTTCTTTCTTGAACTGGTTCGTCCAGGTGCCTTTGAAGTAGATGGCATTCAATAGATAGCTGACGGCTTCAGGGGCGAACGAGCTGTCGTCGAGCACCTTGTCAATCATCCCCTCGGTGTGGTCGCTGGCCCACCTGTTGATGACGTCGCAGGTCTTGCCGTCGGCAAAGTCGCGCGTCTCAGGCTCAGCGTCGTAGAACAATCGAGCCTTACTGACGAAATCGGGAAGCAGTTGATAGTCTTGATTCACGTAGATATTGTTGGTTATCATCACCCGAGTCTTAGAGTCCAAGCGGTTCGCTCTGCGCAACATCTTGAGGCAGAAGAGGTTGATGCTGTCGGCACCGGCATCGCCAAAACCTAATGCGCGGTTTATCTGGGCTCGAGTCTCGCCTGTTGCTCCATTGTTCAGCATACCAAGAGCATAGACAATGCTGATAGGCGATACGAGCTGACTCTTACGCTCGTCTTGCACCTGTCGGAAGAGGTCGAGGGCGAAGTCGTTGCTCTCTTTCACCAACTGCTGTTCTCCACGAGTTAGCTTTAAGTCTGTTGTGAACGATAGCCCATTGCTGTCACCGCTGCACCCCACTACTGTTGTTGCCATCAAGACCAGGGCGATGGCGGCCCATGAGTTTTTTTTCATGCTCTTTCTCGTTGCTTATCTGTCCTTATAACGGAGGGAGGTCGGGAATCCTGCACCTGGAAAGTATAAAGAGTGTTAAAGAAACCCGCCGCCTTTTCAGCAAAACCCGGCGCCTTTTGTCCAAAACCCGGCGCCTTTTGCTTAGGTGTCGGTTCAGGTGTCGGTTCCAGCCTCCGAAAGCTGGCAAAGAGCGCTGTTTTGCAGATGTCTCATACCATTTCTTATATATATGATTGTCATTTGCACTTTTTATCCTACACTTCCTACACTTCCTACACCTAAAAATTTTCAACAGGTGTAAGAAGTGTAGGAAGTGTAGGATGTTTCCTGCGATTAGTAACTATAAGCACGCGACAAACAAAAAAAGTTGCTCCCAAAGTGCAAGATTCTGAAATTTCTGCGTTATATAATAGAAAGGCAATAAGAATAAGGTATGAAAAGAATAGGGAGAACAATATGGTTCATGGCCGTCATGGCGGTGAGTGTGCTGATAATGGGGGCGTGCAGTGATGGTGACAGCCGTGATATAGCCGACGTAAGGAATAGTTTTCAAGCTACTGACACCACTCACTTGTTTGACGGCGTCTACAACGGCGTGTGGACCATCGGCCAGCAGGTGGTCGATACGGCGCAGTTGGTGATTGTGGGAAACGTGCTGAAGGTCCGGCTGCCCGAAGACAGACTGACCGAGTTTTGGCTGCCTAAGTCGGATCAGTCGCCAAAAATTGCCGCTTTTTTCCCGCCGCTGTCGGATGAGTGGGATGGAACAGCCACGGAGCTGCCGGAAGTGGTGTCTCTGAACCGGCCCGCCGAGTTGCCTATTAGCAGCATAGGCTATACCGACACGGCTCTCTACGCCAATATCGAAGGCGAGATGGCCAATGTCGGCGAAGCTATGTATTACGCCGGTGCTTCATACGTTACCATTGTCGACGGCGTGACGTACTTCGTCGAACTGCTCTCCGACGAGGCTGGCCGTACCGTCTACAAGATGGACACGATGGGCTGGACGTTAGCCTACCAAGTCACGGGGTTCCGCATCACCGACGTGAAAACGATGGCATGGAGCGTGAAGCATCTGGAGCATCCATTCGCCTTATACTATAACACGAAAGAACGAATCAGATAACCACGACGGTGGAGACAGAGCGACAACTGCTTGAAGCCATCAGGGGCGGCGACCGGGCTGCCATGAAGCGACTCTACGACCGCTACGCCGGCTATGCAATGGCTGTCGGACTGAGGTATCTGCCCGAGCGCGACGAGGTGCGCGACGTCGTTCAGGACAGCTTCGTGCGCATACTGACCGGCATCGGCTGGTTCAGCTACCGCGGCGAAGGGTCGCTCCGCTCGTGGGTGGGGCGCATCGTCAGCAACCGCGCCGTCGACTACCTGCGCCGACAGCAGCGCTTCGTGACGGCTGACAGCATTCCCGACGAGCCTGACAGCCCCGACGAGCCCGACATCGGCGGCGTGCCGCCCGACGTGCTGACGGCGATGATTGGCCGCCTGCCGCCGAACTACCGCACGGTGCTCAACCTCTACGTCTTCGAGCAGCGGCCCCACCGCGAGATAGCCCGGCTGCTGGGCATCAAGGAGAACACTTCGTCGTCGCTCTTCTTCCGGGCCAAGAAGATGCTGGCAAGGGAAATCAGAGAATATTTAAACAAGCAAGGAATATGAAACTGGACAAGTGGGAACAGCAACTGCACGACAAGCTGGCGGAGCACGAGGTAGCGCCGCCCGAAGGATTGTGGGAGGAGATAGTCCCCCTCTGTCCCCCCAGTAGGGGGAAGTCCCGTTTCGTGGTCTTGCGGCGGTGGGCGGCGGCAGCGGCGGCCGTTGCCGCGCTGACGATAGGTGGCGGGTATCTGCTGTGGCCGGAGGGGGATACTTCCCCGCAGCTGGCGCAGCCCTTCCCCTCCCTTGAAGGGGAGGGAATAGGGGTGGGGACTGAAACTATTTCAGAGTCCACCCAAGCCCCGAAGGAACTGCTGGCAGAGGAGATACATGAGATGCAAGCCCCAACCCTGGCACCTCTCCCCGAAGCGAAGGAAAGGGCAGCGCAGGTAACGGTCGATGAGGCTCAGCCTGAAACTCCTGCATCCGCCGAAACCACCGACAGCCAGACGGAGCGCCCGGACGTAGTAGAGGCTGAGGCCACGGACGAACTCACCAATACCAGTGAGGCCGTCGTCCGCGATATGGACCGGCAGATAGCCGAGATGAAGAAGACGAAGAGCGCCCCCCTGAGCCTTGGTCTCTACGCGATGAACGGCTTCAGCGGACAGTCGGGCAGCAACGGCGTGATGATGGCCGAAGAAATGGCCAGCAAATACCGCGAAGTCTATGAGAACAGCTACGCCACGGCGACGCGTAGCACGGAGCCCATCTACCTGACGGGCTATGAGGAGCAGCAGCACCACCACCGCCCCGTCGCCTACGGGCTCGGGCTGAACTGGCCGCTCACGGAGCGGCTGTCGCTGACCACGGGCCTCGTCTATACGAAACTCTCGTCGGACTTCACCCAGGTGATGGGCAAGATGCAGATACGGCGCGAGCAGACGCTCCACTACGTCGGCGTGCCCCTCGGACTGAGCTGTCGGCTCTGGTCGCTGAAGGGCTTCCGGGCCTACGTCTCGGCGGGCGCACTGGCCTACCTCAACGTGGCCACGCACGTGGAGACCGAGGGCGTGACGCAGGAGATGGACAAGGACCGCGTGCAGCTGTCGCTGAACGGCAGCCTGGGCCTGCAGTATGACCTGATACCGCAAATAGGACTGTATGTGGAGCCGGGACTGAGCTACTACCCCGACAACGGGAGCAGCATTCAGAACTTCTTCAAGGACAAGCCCACGAACCTGAGCCTGCAGGTGGGCCTGCGCGTAAATATCAGATAGCGGTTACTTCAGTATGACGCCGCCCATGGGCTGGATGGTGATCTTCGCCTGTCCGCGCTTGTCGAACTTCAGCTGGCGCAGCTGCGGGCCACGCTTTGCGTCGTCCATGTAGTAACTGACGGTCTGGCCGGCCCACTCCGCCATCTCGACGGTCAGCGTCTTGGCCTGCGGCTCGGCGTTCAGCCCGGCCACGTACCAGTCGTCGCCGTGGCGGCGGGCCAGCACGACGTAGCGGCCGGGATAGCCGTCGAGGAAGCGGGTGTCGCTCCACGTGGTGGGCACCCGGCGCAGGAAGTCGAGCTCAAACTGCGGCAGCTCCGCAAGGTTGTTCGGCTGCAGGGCGATGCACTGGATGGCCGTCTGGTTGGTGATGGCCGAGGCCATCTCGAAGACGTCGGTCGTGTAGCGGCGGTGGCGGCTCTTGTTGTCGCGGCTCAGGTATTTGTTCATGATGGTGCCGCCCCAGTCCATCGTGCCCACGGCGTTGCGGATGAAGGGGTGCAGGCAGAGCTCGAAGGCCTGGCTTCGGGCGTGGCCCTCGGTGAAGAAGACGTTCTCGCTGGCCAGCACGGCCTCCGAGGCCACGTAGTTGGGGTACATCACCTCCCAGCCGCGGGGAATGGTGCAGCCGTGGAAGACGACTTGCAGGCCGTAGCGGTTGGCGTCGAAGAGGATGTCCTCGTAGAGCTGCATCGTCGGCTGCTTGTCGCCGCCGAAGAAGTCGACCTTGATGCCCTTCACCCCAATCCTCTGCAGCCAAGCCATTTCGCGGTCGCGGGCGATGGCTGTCGACATACAGTCGCGCGGCGTCTGCGGGGCGTCGTTCTCGTAGCCGTTAGAGTTGTACCACAGCATCAGCGAGACACCCTTCCCCCGGGCATACGCCGACAGCTCCTCAATCTTGTCGCGCCCGATGCGCTGGTCCCACCAGTTGTCGACCAGGCAGTACTCATAGCCCATCTGGGCGGCCAGGTCGACGAACTGCACCTGGTCGGCGTAGTTGATTGACTCGTCCTGCCACACGAGCCACGACCACGTATAGCGGCCGGGCTTGTACTGCTGCGACGGCTGGTACTTGGGCTTCACCACGTCGTAGCTGATGGTGGTCTCGACAATGGGCTTCAGCGTGGTGCCGACGGTGATGGTGCGCCAGGGCGTGGAGTAGGGCAGGGGGATGCCGGCCGTGGCCGTGCCGACACCGTTGTTCTCGCCCTGCTGCGGGAAGGCGATGGTATAACCCGTCTGCGGGTCGAAGTCGCTCAGGTGGCTCCCCACGTAGCTGCCGTCGACGCCCGTCTCGGAGACGAGCACCCATAAGACCCCCTCCAAACTTCCCCCAGTGGAGGCTTGCTTGTCGACCTCGGGTGACGTCAGGGGAGCCTTAAACAGGCAGGGGAAGGTGTAGCCCTGGCCGAACTGCGACCGCTGCGCCATGGGCTGGTCTGTCTTATAGTCTTCTTCGTAGCTCGGCTTCGTGCGCTCCCAGCCCGTCATCGGCCCTATCTGCGGACAGAGGAACGTCGTCGTGCCGTCGGCGAAGCGGAACGAGCTGACCTCGCGGCGGACGACGGCGCACTTCGGGTTGCCCTTCTTGGGGCGCAACAGCCGGTAGCGGTAAGCAATGTCGTGATTGCTCACGTGGAAGTCGACCACCATCTCCATGCCCTTGGCGTTACGGAACGTCAGGGCGAGGCGGTTGGCTTCGACGCGGACGCTCGACCGCTTCGTCTGCCGCATTTCATAGCTGTAGGCAGTATCGCCTGATTCGGCCCGGGCGATGGTAAGCCCCCGGGTGAAGTCGCCGTAGTCGGCCTCAAGGCCCAGGCGCGACGGCAGCAGCACCTGTGCCCCGTCGTAGCTGACGCTGTAGGTGGCCTGTCCGCCGTTCCCGTCGCTAATGTTCACTTGGAGCCGCCCGTCGGGCGAACTCACGGTCTTTGTCTCGGCGGCCGTCGCCGTTGTCGCGGCGGTCAGCAACAGTGTTGCGTAAATAAGCAGTAGTCTCATCGTATGTTGTAATTTAAACGAAAACGAAAACCAAGACGAAACCGAAAACCAAAACCGAATAGTTCAGCCTCCCGTTATCGTTCGCGTTCGCGTTCCCGTTATCGTTCCCGTTAAAATGTGCATGGAAGCGTCAGCAGCTGGTACATCAGCGTGCGGGCCATGCGCTGGTGTCCCGCGTCGTTGGGATGCAGCAGGTCGGTCGCTGCGTCGTGGAAGTACTGGCCGTGCTCCTTCAGCTGGGGGAACAGGCCGCTGGCGGCGCTCCAGTCGATGACGGGAACAGCCCAGACGTCGGCGGCCTCCTTCACGGCCTCGACATATTCGTCGAGGTAGAGTCCGCACTGGTTGGTGTACGACTCGTCGCACTGCCAATTCCTCTCGTTGGCATGGAAGTTGCTGCGGTGGATGGGCGTCAGCAGCACAATCTGCTTCGTCGGGAAGGTGCGCTTCAGCGAGTCGAGGGCAATGTTGATGCGGCCCTTGTAGGTCGTCGGGTCCATCGACGGGGTGCGCTGGCGGCGCTTCACCATCTTCTTTACCTGGCCGTGACCGTACTCCACCTCCGTCGTCCGCTCGTCCCACCACGCTCCGATGGGTACGCCGTCGTTGTAGTCGTTGGTGCCGCAGAAAATGAGGATGGCGTCCACGTCCTGCCCGTGCTCCTGCTTCAGCTGGTCGGTCTGGCGGGGAATGTCGTTCCATTGCCGGCCGCTGACGCCGTAGACGTAGGGGGTTATCTGGAGCCAGTCCTCGAGGAATCCCCAGTACTTCTTCTTCGAGCCGTTGTTACGCGGGTCGGTAATAGAGTCGCCGAAATAGGCAACGCGCTTGCCCTGCCAGGGATGGACTAACGTCTGAGGCAGAGCCTCGACGGTAAAGGCCAGCGAAAGGGCTAATGTCAGTAGTCTGTGTCTCATTGTGATTCTTAAAAGTAGCTTTCAGGTTGCAAAGATATACCTTTTTTCTGAGAAAAGTGTTAAAAAAGCATTAAAAATCACCCTTCGGAGTACAACTTGCCAGAAAAAGTATTATATTTGCAATGTCACTTAACTTATAGGAGGATTCGCTTATGTCAACTCAATCAACATTTAACGAGGAAGAGGTGAAGTTCGATCATTACGACATTGATGGCTACTCACCCGAGGTGGAAACATCTATTTGGTACAATTAACTACTACAGACATCAATAAAAACGCGCTGAAAATGATTTCAGCGCGTTTTTATTTGGCTGTTTGCGGAAAAATGTATTACCTTTGCAGACGAATCGTAAGAGAATGTTGAGAGAATGGAACCTATAATGGGTATGCCCCTGTGGGCTTGGGTCGTTTTTTATATACTGGTGTTCATCATGCTTATTGCCGACCTGAAGATGTTCGGCCGGAAGGGACAGCATGAGGTGGGCATCGGCGAAGCCCTGCGCATGACTGTTGTCTGGGTAGCCGTCTCGCTGGTGTTCTGCGCCGGCATTTACCTCTGGTATCCCGATGCCCCCCATGAGAAGGCAACGGAGTTTCTGGCGGGCTACCTTATTGAGAAGTCGCTGTCGATGGACAACCTCTTCGTCTTCCTGATGCTCTTCTCGTTCTTCGGCGTCGAGCGGAAATATCAGCACGAGGTGCTCTTCTGGGGAATCTTCGGCGCGCTCGTGCTGCGCAGCATCTTCATCTTCGCCGGCGCGGCGATGGTCGAGCGCTTCGAGTGGATACTGGGAATCTTCGGCATCTTCCTCATTTACACGGGTTTCAAGATGTTCAGCCACGACGAGGACCTGCAGGTGGACCCCTCGAAGAACGTCTTCGTCAGAATCTTCAAGCGGTTCTTCCCCGTCAGCGACAAGATGCACGGCGGGCGGTTCTTCATCACCGAAAACGGGCGCCGCTTAGCCACCCCGCTGTTCATAGCCCTGATTGTCATCGAGACCACCGACGTGGCCTTTGCCGTCGACTCCATACCCGCCGTCTTCAGCGTCAGCCGCGACCCGTTCATCGTGCTCACGTCCAACATCTTCGCCATCCTCGGCCTCCGTGCCCTCTACTTCGCGCTGGCCGCCATCGCCAAGTACTTCGGCTACCTGAAGTACGGGCTCGGCATCATCCTCAGCTTTGTCGGCGTGAAGATGCTGCTGACGATGGATGAATACGTCAACGCCGCAGGTCGCCTCGTCGGCCTCGACCTGAATATGCCGCACATCGAGGTGCCCACGACGTGGTCGCTGGCCTTCATCTTCGGCATCCTGCTGCTCTCTATCGTGCTCTCGGTTATCGCAAACAAGCAAAAAGCTGCCAAATAATTTGGAAGTTTCCTTTTTTTAGACTAACTTTGCACCCGCAAGTGCAGGCCCTGATAGTTAAATGGATATAACAAGGCTCTCCTAAAGCTTAGTTCCGAGTTCGATTCTCGGTCGGGGTACCAATAAATACTTATATGATACAATCTATGACGGGCTACGGCAAGGCGGTCGTAGCTTATAAGGACAAGAAAATCAACGTAGAAGTTAAGTCGCTGAACTCTAAGCAGCTGGACCTCCAGACGCGCATCGCGCCGCTCTATCGAGAGAAGGAGATGGAAATACGCCAGATGGTGGCTGCGGCCGTCGTCCGCGGTAAGGTGGACTTCAGCCTGTGGATAGAGAAGGACACGGTGGTCGATGCCACGCCCATCAATGTTGCACTGGTAGAGAACTATTACCGGCAGATGAAGGACATCGCCGACAAGACGGGTATTCCGCTGTCGGCTGACCCGATGTACACGCTGCTGCGTATGCCCGACGTGCTGACGAAGACGGAGCAGGAGGTGCTGAGCGACGACGAGTGGAATGCCGCCCGCCGGGGCGTACAGGAGGCCCTTGAGGCCCTTGTGGCTTTCCGCACGCAGGAAGGGGCAGCCCTTGAGTTGAAGTTCGCCGAGAAGATTGACAATATCCAGCAGCTGCTGGCCGAGATTGAGCCTTACGAGAAGGGGCGCGTTGAGAAGATCCGCCAGCGCATCACCGACGGACTGCAGCAGATTCCCGGCGTGGATTACGACAAGAACCGCCTGGAGCAAGAACTGATCTACTATATCGAGAAGCTGGACATCAGCGAGGAGAAACAGCGTCTGACGAACCATCTGAAGTACTTCCGCGAGACGATGGCCGAACCGGCCGGACAGGGCAAGAAACTGGGCTTCATCGCCCAAGAGATGGGCCGCGAAATCAACACCACCGGCTCGAAGTCGAACCAGGCCGAGATGCAGAACATCGTCGTCAAGATGAAGGACGAACTGGAGCAGATCAAGGAACAGGTTCTTAATGCGTTGTAAAGATGAAAGGCAAAATGTTAATCGTTAGTGCTCCTTCGGGCAGCGGCAAGTCGACCATCGTGAACTGGCTGATGGAGGAGCATCCCGAGCTGAAGTTGTATTTCTCTATCTCGTGTACCAGTCGGGCACCGAGGGGTACGGAACAGAATGGCGTAGAGTATTTCTTCCTGACGCCCGAGGAGTTCCGCGCGAAGATTGACAACGAGGAATTCTTAGAGTACGAGGAGGTGTATCACGACCGCTTCTACGGCACGCTGAAGGCTCAGGTGGAACGGCAGCGCGAGGCAGGCCAGAACGTCGTGTTCGACGTCGACGTGAAGGGTGGCGTGAACATCAAGCGCTACTACGGCGACGAGGCACTGAGCCTTTTCATCCAGCCGCCGTCGGTCGAGGAGCTGCGCCGCCGCCTGGAAGGTCGCGGCACCGACACCTCTGAGGCCATCGAGGAACGTTTGGCCAAGGCGGAATATGAGCTGACTTTTGCCCCACAGTTCGACCGCGTCGTGGTGAACGACGATCTCGAGACGGCGAAGCAGGAGGCACTACAGATTATCAGCGACTTCCTGAATGATTAAGACGGGCATCTACGGCGGGTCGTTCAACCCCATTCACAACGGTCACATCCAATTAGCCCGGCAGCTGCGCGAGGCGGCGGGCCTGGACGAGGTGTGGCTGATGGTGTCGCCCCAGAATCCGCTGAAGGAGCAGGCAGGGCTGTTGGCCGACAACCTGCGCCTGAAGATGGCCCGCCAGGCACTGGTCGCCGAGCCGTATATCCGCGTCAGCGACTATGAGTTCCGCCTGCCTCGGCCTTCCTATACGTGGAACACACTGCAAGCCTTGGAACAGGACTTCCCCGACCGTGAGTTTACGCTGCTCATCGGCGGCGACAACTGGGAGCATTTTCCCCGTTGGTATCGTGCCGACGACATCGTCAGCAACTACCGGATTGTGGTCTATCCCCGCCGCGACAGCGACATTGACCTGACGGCGCTGCCGCCCACCGTCACCGTCGTCGAGGCCGACCTGCTCGACATCTCGAGCACCGACATCCGCCGCCGCGTCAGCAAAGGTCTGCCGATAACGGGAATGGTGCCTGACTGTATCGTTCAGGACGTGGAAAGACTTTACCGTCAGAACTGAACGACAACCGACTTCTTCTCCAGTTTCTTCGTGACTGGCGTGCCTACGATGGTGATGCGGTCTTCCGGCTCTTCGCTGTCGGAGCCGTTGTCGCAGGCCCAGCTCTTGTTGACATCGACGGTGAAGGAGCCGCCGCTGACGATGATGGCGGTGTCGCTCTTCACGCCTTTGGGCTTGCCCTCGTCGTTCGAACCGGTGGTGGTGATATTCAGCGTACCACCCTTGAACTCTCTGAGCAGTTGATGCCCTTGCCGCCGTCGCCCGTGCTGGTGATGACGAGTGTGCCGGCGGTCATGGTGAAGAGGCTGTCGCTCTTGATGCCCGCCGCTGAGGTGGTGTCGCGCACGCCGTCAACAGTCTCTATGCGGCAGTCGCCGGAAGTGGCGATGCTGACAAGACCTCCCTCGATGGTCGTGCGGGCATCACTCTTGATGCCACGGGCCCCGTCGCCCTGAACTTTCACGTTCAGTTCACCGCCCTGCATCGTGAAGCCATCGTTCACCTTGATGCCGTTAGAAGCGTTGGAAGCCATGTCGATTTTCACATGGCCGCCACGCATCACTATGTAGTCATCGCTGGCGATGCCATTGCGGTAGTTGCCATAGACGGTGAGGCTGCCGCTCCCTTGAAGGTAAATCTGTCCTTCGCTGAAGAGCGTGGCCTTTTGGTCGATGTCGCGTTCAGCGTAGGCGGCACCGTCGGATAGTGAGTTGTCGTTGCTGTCGAGTGTGACATAGAGTGCCTTGCCGCACTGGTTGTTGATGGCAGGACCGTCAGGATTGGTCAGGATCAGGCTTTCCAGCTTGAGTCCTAATTTCTTCCAGCTGTAAATGGTCAGCGAGCCGTCGGCACATTCACCGTAGAGGTGGAGGCTTAGAAACTTGTTGGTATTCGACTTCACGGTAACGTCAGTGCCGTCGGTGGTGACAAAGCCATAATTGTCATCCCCGTCAACCATAACATAATCCTTATACCAGCCTATCCTGACGTTGATGGTGTCGGTGGCCGTGCGGTCGGCGAAATCGTCGTTCCAGGTGTAGCGGTCGTCGTTGGTGCAGGCCACAAAGGCGGCTGTCATGGCCAACAAGGCAAATATCTTCTTCATCGTGTCTTAGAATTTGTATTTGTAACTAAGTCCTACAATGTGACTGTTCACTTCGTTGTCGTCATCGTCGGCGTTGACGTCCTGGTAGAGGTAGGTGAGGCCGAAGACGTGCTTCTTCTTGTATTTGTAGTCGACGCCCACCTGATAGCGCATCTTGGCGATGCCGCTCTTGTCGTTGAACATCTCGGCGCTGGCCGTGGGGTCGAACTTCCAGCGGGGAATGTCGTAGCTCAGCTGCAGCCGACTGCGCAGCACGTTCTTGCCCTTGCCCTTGACCGACCGCCACTCCTCGTTGTCGAAGTCGTACTTCTTTTCCTCAGCCTTCGGGCGGTAGGTGTACTGCCAGCGCTCGCGCAGTGCGATGTTCAGCCGGCCTACGTCAACGTTCCCCGACAGGCTCACGTTTGTGCGGTGGCGCACGCCCCAGTAGGAGGGCGTCCACTTGTTGGGGCGGAGACCGTCGCTCTTCAGGTCAAGCTCCTCCTTGTTGTTATTATATAATAAGGTGTAGCCCGCCGAGACTTTCAGCCCCTTGATAATCTTATACTCTGCGCTGAGTCCGGCATTCCAGCGGTCGGCGGTGCGGCTGTTGTTGCGCGTGCGGAATTCTCCCTCGATGCCGATGTTCCACTTTGGCGACAGTTTCTTCTCGGCTCCCAGTTCGTACCAAATGCCGAAGTCGTCGCTTTGGGCGAAGGTGGTGGCAGTTGTGGCGAGCATTACGCCGATAATGGCAATCAGTCTTCTCATTTGTCCTGTTTTCGTATTTCCGACGACAAAGGTAGTCAGAAAAGCGGCAACAAACAAATATATTCAGCCTATAGGGCTGTTTTTTAAGTAAATTTCGTAATTTTGTTCGTTAAAATGTTGGCGCAAAGATAGCGAAAATAAATAAATTTGCGTAACTTTGCGCACAAAAATGAGACAGAAATGAAAATATTGGTCACAGGAGCCAGCGGATTTATTGGCTCGTTCATTGTCGAGGAGGCCCTGCGGCGCGGGTTTGAGACCTGGGCAGCCGTGCGCGCCAGCAGTTCGCGGCAGTATCTGCAAGACCCGCGCATACACTTCATCGAGCTCGACCTCTCGTCCGAGGAGCAACTCACCCGCCAGCTCGAGGGCTACAGCTTCGACTACGTCGTCCACGCCGCCGGCGTGACGAAGTGCATCGATAAGCGCGACTTCCGCCGCATCAACACCGAGGGGACGAAGCATCTCGTCAAGGCCATCCTCGCCCTCAAGATGCCCCTGCGGCGCTTCGTCTATCTCAGCTCGCTCAGCGTCTTCGGAGCCATCCGCGAGCAGCAGCCCTACGACGACATCCGCGAGACCGACACCCCGCAGCCCAACACCGAGTACGGGCGCAGCAAGCTCGAGGCCGAGCAGTGGCTGGATTCTTTGTCCCCTAAGTCAGGGGGCTTCGACTACGTCATCCTGCGACCCACCGGCGTCTACGGCCCGCGCGAGCGCGACTACTTCCTGATGGCCAAGAGCATCAAGCAGCACAGCGACTTCGCCGTCGGCTTCCGCCGCCAGGACATCACCTTCGTCTACGTCACCGACGTCGTCCAGGCCGTCTTCCTTGCCCTCGAGCGGGGGCAGACGGGCCGCAAGTATTTCCTCAGCGACGGCCAGGTCTACCAGTCGTCCACCTTCAGCAACCTCATCCACGAAGAGCTGGGACGACCCTGGTGGATTCGCATCACGGCCCCTGTCTGGGTGCTCCGCGTCGTCACCTTCGTCGGCGAGTACGTCGGACGGCTGACGGGCAAGATCTCGGCTCTCAACAACGACAAGTACAACATCCTCAGGCAACGCAACTGGCGCTGCGACATAGGCCCCGCCGTCAGCGAGCTCGGCTACCGCCCCGAGGTCGACCTCCGCGAGGGCGTGCGCCGCAGCATCAAGTGGTATAAAGACAACAAATGGCTCTGATCAAGTATCTCTTTGCACCCGACAGGAAACCCATCCGCGGACTGCTCGCTGCCGAGTGGGTCGTCATGGCTTACCTCCTGCTCACGCTCCTGCTCATCTTCTTCACCTGGACACGCCTGCCGCAGCCCGAGCCGATGGTCTGGGGACGCCTGCGCATCGTCGTCACCACTGCCGCACTATGGGCCGTCTACAGGCTACTGCCATGCCGGTTCACGCTCCTCTGCCGCGTCACGCTGCAGCTGGCACTCCTCTCGTGGTGGTATCCCGACACGTTCGACCTCAACCGCATCTACCCCAACCTCGACCACGTCGTCGCCGCAGCCGAGCAGTCGCTCTTCGGCTGCCAGCCGGCACTGCTCTTTGCCGAGCGCCTGCCCCTTCCCGTCGTCAGCGAGCTGATGTACCTCGCCTACTCCAGCTACTTCTTCCTCTTGGCAGCAGTCGTGCTCTACTACTTCGTCTGGCGCTACGACGAGTTCCTGCGCACCGCCTTCGTCGTCGTCGCCTCCTTCTTCCTCTTCTACATCGTCTTCGTCGCCTTCCCCGTCACCGGGCCGCAGTTCTACTACCTCGCCGCCGGGCTCGACAACGTCGCACAGGGCGTCTTCCCCGACGTCGGCAACTACTTCCTCACCCACGACGAGATGATGACCATGCCCGGCTACGACGGCGGCTTCTTCTATCAGTTCATGGTCAGCGCCCACGCCGCCGGCGAGCGTCCCACGGCCGCCTTCCCCAGCAGTCATGTCGGCGTGACCCTCGTGCTGCTGCTCCTCGCCGTCCGTGCCCGCTCCCGCCGTCTCGTAGCCTTCGTCACCGTCTTCTTCGTGCCGATGTGCTTCGCCACCGTCTACATCCGCGCCCACTACGTCGTCGACGTCGCCGCCGGCCTTATAGCCGGCACCGTCCTCTACTTCGCCCTCCAGTCCTTCTGGCGGCTAAGGAAATCTTAAAAGAAATTGGAATAATAAGAATAATGCCCCCTCTGCCGCCAGCCCCAATTCATAAAAGAAATTAGAATAATAAGAATAATGCCCCCTCTGCCGCCAGCCCCAATTCATAAAAGAAATTGGAATAATAAGAATAATGCCCCCTCCGGCGCCAGCCCAATTCATAAAAGAAATTAGAATAATAAGAATAATGCCCCCTCCGCCGCCAACCCAATTCATAAAAGAAATTGGAATAATAAGAATAATGCCCCCTCCGCCGCCAACCCAATTCATAAAAGAAATTGGAATAATAAGAATAATGCCCCCTTCGGCGCCAGCCCAATTATTCTAATTATTCCAATTTCTTTCCATACAAAACCCGCCGCCTTTTCCCCAAAACCCGCCGCCTTTTCAGCAAAACCCGCCGCCTTTTCCCATTCTGCCCATTCAGCCCATTCAGCCCATCAACCTCCAACCCCAGGTGTCGGTTCAGGTGTCGGTTCCCCCCTCCGAAGGCACCCGTCGAGGGCCGTTTTTCCCGATGAAACCGCCCTTTTTTGCATATATAGTTGTTATTTGCAGGTTTTATCCTACACTTCCTACACTTCCTACACCTAAAAATTTCGGTCAGGTGTAGGAAGTGTAGGAAGTGTAGGATGTATCCTGTTATTCGTAACTACGTCGTTTTGATGCGCGGGTCAGTAACTCAGCAAACCCATGATTAAATCAAGTCGATGATCTGCCTGTTCACGCGGTCAACGGCCGACGAGTCCACCGAGCGGATGTAGATCTCCGTCGTCTTCTCGTCCGTGTGACCCATGGCACGGCTGATGATGTTCATCGGCACCTGCAGCTCGCGGGCCGTCGTCGCCCACGTGTGGCGGGCACAGTACATCGTCAGGTTCTGGCTGATGCCCGCCCGCCGCGCTACCTCCTTCAGCAGCACGTTCACCTTCGTCTGCTGGTGCCGGTACTGGTTGCGCTCCTTCCCATTCTCGTGATGGATGATAGGTAACAGGTAAGGTGAGGATGGTTGATGGTAACGTTCGACGATAGCCTGCATGGGTTCCTCCCAGCCTATCGTCAGTTTCTGGCCCGTCTTCCGCCGCTTGTAGGTCAGTATGCCGTCGCGCAGGTTACTCGTTTTCAGGTAAGCCATGTCGACGAACGACATACCGCGCAGATAGAAGCTCATGATGAACAAGTCGCGAGCGAATCTCAGTTCGTGGTCGTCAATCTTCAGCCGCGCTATATTCCGCAGCTGCTCTGTCGTCAGGGCACGTTTCGCCGTCTTGTCCTGGCCGGTATAGACAAACTTGAACGGCAGGGCGTCCTCTACCAGTCCTTCTCTGACCGCCCTGTTGTAGGCCGACCGTAGGATGCGCATGTTGAACGATATACTGTTCTTGGTCAGGTTTCGGCTGCGCAGATATGACTGGAACCGGTCCATCAGCTCCTGTGTCACGGCTTTCAGCGGTAGCGGCGTGTCGTCTCTGAACTTCTGAAGCTGGTTCTTCGCCGCAAGGTAAGTCTCGGCCGTCCGCAGGTTGCCTGTCTGCTGAAGACTGTTTGCATATCTGACGATGAAAGTCTTCGTTTCCTTTTGTGTCGTCTGTCAGTTCATTTTTCTTGTTTCCGATGTTAATAATGATTTGCCCGTCTACGTTTAGTTTCATTAACTGTTGATCGCTGATGTTTATCTTGATTGTTTTCATCTTTTAAGTTATTTATGAAAAACGGGCGCAAAATTACAAAATAATTCTATTTCCGCAAAAAATATCTTTATAAAAAACAAGTAGTTACGCGCGTGCTACACCCGCGGAGAATCCTCGCCAAACCCTTCCCCTCCCCAAAGGGGAGGGGAGCCTCCGCTGGCCTCTGCCGGCCTCCGCGGCCACCCGGGTCGGGCCAATTCGTTTTTCCAGGTTTTTAGGTTACTGACCCCGCTGCCCACACACGACAACCCGCGCTGACTGCTCCGTGGCGGTACACGTCGCAATCAGCGCGGGGGTGTGTTGAGGTCTTGCTCTGCGGCCGGGCGGATTACTCGGCGATGCAGATCGAGACGCGGTTCATGTCGTTGTCAGAGAAGGGCTGGACGCGGCTGCCCTTAGAGTCGTAGCTGATGCGGCTCGACTCGATGCTCGACTCGATGCCGAACTGCTCCTGCAGCGACTTCACCACGGCGTCGGCACGCTGGGCGGCCAGACGGTCGTTGATCTTGTCGTTACCCGTGCCGGCATCGGCATAGCCGGTGACGACGACCTTAGCCTTCGGATACTTGATCAGGTAGTGGGCAATCTCCTTCACCTTCTCGGCCTCGCTATCGCGGATGTTGGTCTTGTTGATCTGGAAGAAGATGTCGCGGCGCAGGGGCTCAACCTGCTCCTTGGCCTGGAGCTCGCGCAGCTGGCGCTGCAGCTCGAGGATGGCGGGGTCGGGCTCGTTCGACTTCTCCACCACGGGCACGGGCTCGGGTGCGGGAGGCGGGGGCAGCGTCTTGGTGTAGGTGTTGCCCAGGTTGAAGCGCAGGCCGGCCAGACAGTTGAAGTACCAGTCGGGGTTGTCGGTCTTCTTCGAGTTGTACTTGTCAGAGAGGATGTTGGCGTTACCCTCGATGAGCAGGCTGACCACCTTGCTCAGGCGGAACGAAGCCTCCAAGCCGGCACGGCCGAAGGGCAGCACCTGCGTACCGTCCCAGACGTACTCCAGGCCGTGGCCCGTCGTGTTGGCGGCGGGGTGGTTGCGAAGCGTCAGGCCCGAGCCGGCGGGGCGCTCGACGTCGAGGTGATCGTTCAGGTCGTCGTTCTCGAAGCCGATGTTGGCACCGCCGCCGAGGAATGCCTTCAGACCGAAGACGCGCGTCGGGTTGTAGCCGCCGATGAGGTTGGTCAGGTCGAACATCAGGTCAAGCCCGGGTGCGACGTAGCTGTACGTGTAGCCGATGGGGGCGCTGTGGACGAAACCTGTGTTGTCGAGCAGGCCGAGGTCCCAGTAGCCGCGGCTCTGCCAGCCGTTCACCTGCAGGCGCAGGCCAAGCCAGGGGTTGAACTGGCGGCCGATGGCCACCTGCACGTTCGGCCGAACCAGGCGGCGGAACTTTGCCTCGCCCAGCGTGTACTGTGCGCCGCCCTCAAGGTCGAGGAACCAGTACTTCTGGAACTCATACTTCGTTGGGCCTCGTAGGTGGCCTGGGCGGAGGCGGCGGTGGCCGACAGGGCCAGGGCGCCGATGAGCAATGTCTTTAATGCTTTCATACCTTATAAGATTTTATTTCTTTCATTAGTTTCACTTTGCATACTTCGCGGCAGCCTTCAGCATACGGTCGCCATGCGTCTTCTTGTCGGTCATTTCCTTCGTGTCAAGGGGCTTGACCTTCAGCTCGGCGGTGGTGTCGCGCTTCTCAGGGTCGCGTGGAATCTCGATGACCTGGCTCTTGCGCTCAAGCAGGAAGACGCTCTCGGCAAAGGCGCGCTTCATCGACAGGTCGCCGATGTAGTGGATGATGACGGAGTCGCCATACATCACGGCGCCATGCGTAAAGGCGGCCTCGCTGATGTCGAACTTCACCTTCTTGCCGTCGATCTTTCCTACCAGCACCGAGTCGTTGATCTCGTCGACCAGCGCACGGCACTCGTCGCGAAC
>CAJOLE010000067.1 GCA_905235325.1 uncultured Prevotella sp.
GCTGATATGGAAAGACGACCCGACGATAAGCGTCACGATAGTCTCAGAGCGGAAAGTAAGCTATGAAGGCGAGGAAACTTCCATTAGTTCACTCTCTGCCAAGTTGAAAGGCTACAAAGTCAGGCATATTGCCCCCGGTGCCCACTGGCTCTATAAGGAAAAGCTACTGAGCGACATTTACGACGAAACTTATCCGTTTGAAGAATGATGAAAATGGAAAACGAATTAGAGAAAACTTCAAAAATAAAATTCTTACTTGAAAGCATTGTGAAGATTGTCGCTAATGGTCAGCATCCTATTTTGGGTGTTGGGGCTAATCTCTATTTTGACTATCAAAATGCTCTTCAATATAATAATATAGTAGATTTTCTACAGAAATTATTGGAGCATTTGGAATGGCTAAATGAAATTGTGCTTGGAAAGTTATTTGTGGATGAGCCTGTTATAAAGAAAGACCTTATGCAAACAATTCAGATTGCAAAAGACGAGCTGATTTCAGAGAAGAGGGATTTATATGCTTCGTACGTTACAGCATGTTGCCATCCAGACAATAAAGATTGGTCTCGAAAGCAAATCTATTTGCGGAAAATAGAGCAACTCGACTATTTGGGAATTGATATTCTCAAAATCTTGGAAAAGCAGTCCAGAGAAGATTCTATCGTAAAAACAATGTGTGAAGATAAGCCTTCTGCTGACAATGAGGATATTAGGGCACAGTTATGGGATTTAGAGTCTTTAGGGTTAGCAGAGAAGATTAGTGCCAAAGATTATTATGATGCTCAGCGGAGATTCGGAAATCGTATGGTCAGACACCCAGAGAGCGTATATCTTTATAAAAGGACAAAGTTGGGTGATGGCCTGTATGAATTTATTATTAAAGGCATACCAAACAATTAAAAATGAACTACCACGACTACATGAAAGCTACTGGCTCAATGTCATATTCTATGTATGGCCCAGTAGCAAAAAACATACAATCTAATACTGCTTCTGTTGAGCAATATGACCAAGATTCCAAAGACATAAATTGGAAATTCAAGTCGGACAATATTCGTATTAGAGACAATTATACTTGCCGCTTGTGTGGTGCAAAAGACATGCCGTTAGACGTTCACCATATCCGCTATATCCATGGACGAGAAGCGTGGGACTATGAAGATGGTGATTTAGTGTCACTATGTAAAGACTGCCACGAAGGAATACATTGCCGCGAGGCTTCTTTCAAACTAAAAAAGGGAAGTTTCGCTTACCATAGGAAGTTTAAAGGAGTTGGCCTTGTGGAAGACATGACGGACGAAAGCATCTTGCTTGATGTCTGCTGGAATGAAAATGAGCGTAAGGAAGGCGAAGAACATGGATGGATTAGTTTGAAAGTTGAAGCTAAACGTACAGAAGTCCAAACATTGATATGTCCTTGCGGCGATAGTGGGAATCGATGAATGATGCTATGTCCTTTCTGGAGAGTTACATTGCCCATAGGGTGCTTATTACCCTGTCCTTGCCGACACGCTTCTTGAAACTGGCGATGTCCTTGTCGAATGCGTTGAGCTGTGTCTCATACTCGCTGCCGAATCCCTGATAGGAATTCTTTGCTGGGCAAAGCGAACAGAGTTCTTTTATTTACGGTCACTCAGCGTTAATCTTCCAAAAAGCGTCTTTTGTTACAGACTTTTTCCGTAACTTTGCGCTTCAGCGCGAAGTTACTGCCACTCGGAAGAAAAAGAAACGAGTTTCTTTTGTTCTTCCCTCGTTTTTTCGTAACTTTGCAGCCGACAGTTGGTACGTGGAGGGAGAATAACTGTAAGTTATATAGACAAATCTGACAAGCAAGAAAAAACAAACTGATATGGTAAAACACATTATTCTTTGGACTCTGAACCCCGAACTGACGGAGGAGGAGAAGCAGACAGTGAAGGCCGGCATCAAGGCCGGACTCGAGGGACTGGTGGGCAAGGTGCCCGGACTGATTGACGTGAAGGTAAACATCGACGGACGACTCAGCTCGTCGAACGCCGACGTGATGCTTGACTCTACGCTGGAGTCGGAAGAGGCACTGCGCGGCTATGCCCAGCACCCCGAGCACGTGGCTGTGGCCAACACGAAGGTTCGTCCCTATACGGTGCAGCGCAGCTGTCTTGACTTTGAGATCTGAGCATTGAGCTATGGCAAGAAAGAAGAAGGAACTGCCGCTCTTAGAGGGTGTCAGGATTGAGGCCGTGGCCGCCGAAGGCAAGTGTCTGTTCCACTGGAACGACCTCGTGGTATTTGTTCCCTGGTGCGTGCCGGGCGATGTCTGCGATGTCCAGATACGGCGCAAGAAGCACTCGTTTGCCGAGGGCGAGGTGGTACGCCTCGTCGAGAAGAGTAAGGTGAGAGCCGTGCCCTTCTGCCGGCACTTCGGCGTGTGCGGCGGCTGCAAGTGGCAGAACCTGCCCTACGACGAGCAGCTGAAGTTTAAGCAGCAGCAGGTCCTCGACCAGCTGACACGCATTGGAAAGGTGGAGCTGCCTGAGTGCCGCCCCATCCTCGGCAGCGTCAGGACGCAGGAGTACCGCAACAAGCTGGACTTCGGCTGCGCCAACAAGCGATGGCTGACGAAGGAGGAGATGGACTGCCTGCCCCCCGCCCCCTCCGAGGGAGGAGGAGCCAAGGACGTGCCGGCCATCGGCTTCCACATCACGGGTGCGTTCGACAAGATTCTGCCCATCGAGAAGTGCTGGCTGATGGACGACATCCAGAACCGCATACGCAACGAGATTCGCGACTACACCGTCCGGAACGGCCTGTCATTCTTCGACCTCAGGGCACAGGTGGGACTGCTGCGCGACGTCATCTTCCGCAACTCGAAGAGCGGCGAGCTGATGGTCATCATTCAGTTCCACTACGACGAGACCGGCGGCGAGGAAGAAGCCAAGGCACTGATGCAGCACATAGCCGACAAATTCCAGGAGATCACGTCGCTGCTCTACTTAGACAACCAGAAGTGCAACGACACCATCGGCGACCAGGAGATTCTCACCTTCAAGGGCACCGACCACATCTTCGAGCTGATGGAGGACCTCCGCTTCAAGGTGGGCCCGAAGTCGTTCTATCAGACGAACACCGAGCAGGCCTACCACCTCTACAGCGTCGTGCGCGAACTGGCCGCCCTGACAGGCAGCGAACTGGTCTACGACCTCTACACCGGCACCGGCACCATCGCCAACTTCGTGGCCCGACAGGCCAGGCAGGTCGTCGGCATAGAGTATGTGCCGGAGGCCATCGAGGATGCCAAGGTGAACTCCGACATCAACGGCATCGGCAACACGCTGTTCTACGCCGGCGACATGAAGGACGTGCTCAGCGACGACTTCATCAGCCGACACGGGCGGCCCGACGTCGTCATCACCGACCCGCCGCGTGCCGGTATGCACCCCGACGTGGTGAAGACCATCCTCAGGACCGCCCCGCAGCGCATCGTCTACGTCTCGTGCAACCCAGCCACCCAGGCCCGCGACCTGCACGACCTCGACGCGGCCTATCGCGTGGCGGCCGTCCAGCCCGTCGATATGTTCCCCCATACGCCCCACGTCGAGAACGTGGTGCTGCTGCATCGCCGCCCCGTAACGTCCGCATAATCTCCGGATTGTTCCGACATCTTGGGGCAGCACGAGGGTTGGCAGCACCGTCATTCCCCTTTCCCTGTCAGACAGAGTTTGCAGGTAAAGAGGGCTGTTGCGGGGCGAATTCTTCGCTGGGGCGCGGTCAGTAGTTTCTTCCGAGGAAGCCGCGGAGCGTGAAATAGAGCCACTCCTGAAGACGGAAGAGCGCCCACGAGCGACATGGGCGATAGCCGAACTTGGCCGTGGTCTCCCTGCTCAGGGCTCGGCGGTCGATGGAGTTCCATGCGTGGCGAAGCAGGCTGAGGCCGGTGCGGCGGTCGGCATCGGGGAGTTCGCGGCCGTGGACGTGCCAGAACATATAGACGTCGATGATGTTCAGCCAGCGGTGGTTCTCGTAGAGGTCGAGCTGTGGCTGGGCCACCTCCATCTCAAGCATCTGGCGGCGCATACTCTCGTTGGCGCGCAGATAGTCGAAGCGTCGCACGCTGGCGGCATGGGTCACCGAGGCGCTGTGCTGGCGGTAGTAGTAGCGGCCCGGGCAGCAGCGCACCTGGCGCGAGGCGAGATAGTGGAGGCGCGTAGTATTGTCGTCGCTGTAGGCGCGGCACGTCTCGTCGTAGGGGTGCTGCCGGTGAATGGGCAGTCGCACGCCGTAGAGTCCGTGGATTTGCCACGTCAGGCTCAGCCGGAAGGCTTCCTGTCCCGTCAGCGCCACGAAGGGAGGCATGGTGTAGGGCTCCTCGCGGCCGTCGGGATAGACTTTCACCACGTCGAAGAGCACACAGTCGGTCTCGCTGTCGAAGGCGGCACAGAGCTGCTCCAAGGCATCGGCCGACAGCCAGTCGTCGGCATCGACCATGCAGACATAGCGTCCGCGGGCCTGCCGCAGTCCGACGTTGCGGGCATGAGCCTGTCCGCCATTCTCGGCCAGGCGAACCACCTCGACACGGGGGTCGCGGCCAGCATAGTCGCTGAGTATCTGGAGCGAGCCGTCGGTCGAAGCGTCGTCGATACACACAATCTGTATGTCGCTCAGCGACTGGCCTGTCAGCGAGTCGAGGCAGCGGGGCAGGAACGCCGCCGCATTGTAGACGGCAACGAGGACGGTGACTTCAGCCATTCTTGCGGAAACGCTTCTTCAACTTCCCTATGAGCGACGCCCAGAGCGAAGTCTTCTGGTGGAGAATGTAGACCGAGACGAGCAGACTGACCAGACAGATGAGCATGCCCAGCGTCCAGTAGATGAAGGAATTGTCGATGAGCGTGACCGTATAGGCCGCCAGTCCTAACGAGAACTGAAGGGCGGCATAGAAGATCACGGGCACCGACGGCCGGTACTGATAGCGCAGGTAGGCGTAGGCACCGACCATCAGGATGTCGAGCAGATAGCTCAGCGAAAGGGCCACGCCCGTGCCGAAGAGTCCCCAGTGGCGGTAGCCGAGGACGATCAGCACGACCAGCAGCACGTCGTAGATGCCCTCGAGCACCATGTAGCCGAGGGAGTCGCCCTTGGCCAGCATGATGTACGACACGGGCAGCGAAATGGCCTTGATATACATGGAGAACACGGCCACCTGGGCCATGCTCACCATTGGCAGGAACTTCGACGTAAACAGTATGGGAATGAGCAACGGCAGGCTGATGATGAGCGCTGCCAGCATGGGCGACACGATAAGCAGCGACACCTCTATCTGGCGGTTCACGGTGAGGTTGGTGGCCGCCGCGTCGTGGTTCACCGACGACAGGCGGGGGAAGTAGTCGGTCTCCATAGCCGAGAACACCATGCCGGCGTAGGTGACGGTCAGCATGAATCCCGCATTGTAAAGCCCCACGACGTCGAGGTCGCCGCTGCTGACGTTCAGGAACGAGCGTATCAGCACTTCGGCGCCGCTGCCCATGACGCCCGCCACGACGAAGGCCACGCCGAGCTTCACCATCTCCATGCCCTCGCCGAGGACGCCCCGCCCGCCGCGCAGCTGCAGCGGATAGAGGCGGTAGCTGTAGCGGATGGCAAGCAGCATCGACACCAAGGCCATCAGCACGATGACGGGTACGATGCCCGTCTGTCCGAAGAAATAGTAGACGGGCACGGAGATGACCAGCGCGGCCAGCACCGTGTAGACCTGGATGACGGCCAGCGATCGCAGCTGGCGCGCACCCTTCAGGATGGCCGTCTCGCCGCCCGTGATGGCCAGCAGTCCGACGGCAGGCGACAGCAGCACGAAGTGCAGCGTGTGGTCGCCCCAGGCAAAGGTGAAGTTGCTCAGGGCCGGTCCCGCCACGATGCACACCAGCATACCGACGAGGGCCGTCAGCAGCGACCAGGCCCGCACCACCCGCACGAAATCGGCTATCGCGGCCTCGTCGCCACGGTCGAACAGCTCCGACACGTGTTTGACGGCCGAGAACGAGATGCCGAGGTTGGTGGCCTGCGAGATGAAGTTGACGGTGGTATTGAAGAGCGAGGCCAGCCCCATGCCGTTAGGTCCGAGGATAACGGCTATCAGCTTGTTGCGCACAAGACTGACAACGATGTTCAGTCCTTGCACGCTGCCGAAAATGCCGGTATATTTCAGCACGTGGCTGTAGCTGCCAGTGGCTTCCTTTTTCATCTTTTTCTACAAACAGAACGCAAAAGTACGCTTTTTATTACGAATTACCAAATAAATTCGTAACTTTGTGGCGTGAAACTGAGTATTGTCATTCCCGTCTACCGCGTGGAGACCACGCTCGACCGCTGCCTGAAGAGTGTGGCGGGCCAGACTTTCGGCGACTTTGAGGTCATCCTCGTCGACGACGGTTCGCCCGACGGCTGTCCCGAACGCTGCGACGAATGGGCACGGCGCGACAACCGCTTCACCGTCGTCCACCAGCAGAACGGGGGACTCAGTGCCGCCCGCAATGCCGGCATCGACAGGGCCAGGGGGGAGTTTATCACCTTTATCGACAGCGACGACTATATTGCCGACGGCACGCTCGAAGCCCTGATGCCGCTGGCCGAAGAGACCGACCTGCTGGAATACCCCCTGTGGAGATTCTACGGCGCCGCCGACCAGACGTTCGTCGCCTTCCCGCAACAGACTTACGACAGCCCCGACGACTACTGGCTCGGAACGAAGGCATACCTCCACACCTACGCCTGGAACAAAGTCTACCGGCGGTGGCTCTTCGACGAGGTGCGCTTCCCCGAGGGCAAGGTCTTCGAGGACGTCTATACCCTGCCCCGGCTGCTCAGCCTCAGGCCGCGCATCATGACTACCGACCGCGGCACATATTACTACTGCGACAACGCCAAGGGAATAACGGCGACGGCCAAGGGCGAGCAGCTGCGTATGCTGCTCGACGCCCACCTCACGGCGGGGATGCCCGTCGACGACTCTTACTATATGCACCTGCTCAACATCCAGATGGACGTCTGCGAACTGACGGGCGACACGCCACGACTGCCGCAGCGCAGCGTCAGGCCCTGTGGCAGCACAAGACAAAGGCTGAAAGCCTATATGCTCAACATTCTCGGAATTAACGTAATATGCAAGCTCAACAAGATAGTACACCGATTCAGGAGTCCCAGCCGCTCGTAACCTTCATCGTTACCTGCTACAACCTGCCGCAACGGATGCTCGGCGAGTGCGTCGAGAGCATCCTGAGCCTGTCGCTGCGCCCCTTCGAGCGCGAGGTCATCGTGGTCGACGACGGCTCTGAACAGAGTCCCGTCGAGGGGCTGCGCCGCTTCGCCGACGACATCGTCTACATCAGGAAGGGCAACGGCGGCGTCAGCACGGCACGCAACCTCGGACTGCGCACGGCCACCGGCAGATACATACAGTTCGTCGACGGCGACGACACGCTGATACAGTCATCCTACGAGCACTGTCTCGACATCATCAGATACGGCAAGGCCGATGCCGTGATGTTCGACTTCACGCGCAAAAGCAGCGACGCCACGGACTACGAGGACTGGGAGCCGATGAGCGGCTGCGACATGATGCGGCAGCACAACATCCAGGGGGCCTCGTGGCTCTGTCTGTTCAGCCGCTCCATACTGGGCGGGCTGACTTTCACGCCAGGCATCAGCTACGGCGAGGACGAGGAGTTCGTGCCCCAGCTGCTGCTCAGGGCCGAGCAAGTGGTAAGGACCACCGCCAAAGCCTACTACTACCGGCTGCGCGAGACGTCGGCCACCGGCAACAAGACGAAGGAGGGCATCATGAAGCGGCTCGACGACAACCTGCACGTCATCCGCCGTCTGCAGCAGATGACGGCCACGCTACCCACCGCCGAGCGCTTAGCCCTGGAGCGGCGCGTGGCCCAACTGACGATGGACTACATCTATAACACGATTACCCTGACACACGACAGCAGCCTGCTCCGCCAGCGCCTCGACGCGCTGCGCAGCGACGGTCTCTTCCCCCTACCCGACCGCGACTACACCACGAAGTACAAGTGGTTCCGCCGACTGACCAACAGCGACGCGGGCCTGGCCCTGCTGACGCGGACCCTGCCACTGATGACTAAAGAACGATGAAGATACTACTGTTAGGAGAATACAGCAATGTACACTGGACGCTGGCCGAAGGTCTGCGCCAGCTGGGGCACAAGGTGACGGTGGCCTCGAACGGAGACTTCTGGAAAGACTACCCCCGCGACATCGACCTGGCACGCCAGCCGGGCAAGTGGGGCGGCATCAAGCTGACGGCCAAGGTCTACAGCCGGCTGCCGCTGCTGAGGGGCTACGACGTCGTACAGATTATCAACCCGATGTTTCTCGAGCTCAAGGCCGGGCGGCTGTTCCCGATTTACCGCTACCTCCGACGGCATAACAAGGCGATGGTGTTGGGGGCCTTCGGCATGGACTGGTACTGGGTTCACACCTGCACATACAAGAAGCCGCTGCGCTACAGCGACTTCAACATCGGCGACACCGTGCGCACCGACGAACCGGCAGTGAAAGAGCAGCACGACTGGTTAGGAACCGAGAAGGAGCGGCTGAACCGGTTCATTGCCGACGACTGCGACGCCATCGTCACCGGCCTTTATGAGTACGACGTGTGCTACCGCCCATATTTCCCCGAGAAGACGCACTTCATTCCATTCCCCATCAGACTGCCCGAGAACTTCTCGACCGAGCAGTGCAAGCGGTCGAAGATCACCATATTCATAGGCATCAGCCGCGGACGCAGCCAGTACAAGGGCACCGACATCATGCTGAGCGCCGCCAAGGACCTGCGCAGCAAATACGCCCACCGCATGAAGCTCGTCGTGGCCGAGGGCGTGCCCTTTGCCGAATACGAACAGATGATGAACGGCTCGGACGCCATACTTGACCAGCTGTACAGCTATACGCCCTCGATGAACCCGCTGCTGGCCATGTCGAAGGGCATCATCTGCATCGGCGGCGGCGAGCCTGAGAACTACGCGATTATCAACGAGGACGAGCTGCGCCCCATCATCAACGTGCAGCCCACCTACGAGAGCGTCTACCACGAACTGGAGCAGTTTATCCTGCACCCCGAACGTATTCCCTTGCTTAAAGAGCAAAGCAGGGAATACGTAGAGCGCCACCACGACTATCTGAAGGTGGCACGCCGGTACGAGCAGCTGTACCTCAGCCTTCGATAGCCTTCATCAGAAATTCTACGGCACCGTTGACGCCGAACTTACGCACGTCGAGCGAGATGTCGTAGTTGCGGGCGTCGGTCCAGTCGCTGCCCGTGAAGGTCTTCGTGTAAAGTTCGCGGCTGTAGTCGTTGTCGACAATCATGGCACCGGCATCCTGCTCGCTGAGGTCGTACTTCTCGGCAATGCGGCGCCTGCGGCAGTTCAGGGGCGAGTGGACGAAGATCTTCAGGGCGTTAGGATGGTCTCTGAAGATGTCGAAGCCACAGCGGCCGACAATCACGCACGACTCCTCAGCGGCAATCTTGCGGATGGCCTCAGCCTGGGCCTTAAACAGTTCATGGCTCGTCTGGTCGTGCTCGGAACCGCTGTACTCTGCGCCGGCCATGTACGTGCGATAGAAGTTGGTGAAGTCGTCGCGCCACAGCGGGTTGCGCGACTCTATCTTCTCGACGGCATCCTCGACGGCACTGATACGCTTGGCCACCTCGTTGAGAATCTGCTTATCGAGCAACTTCACACCAAGGCGCTGGGCCAGCCCGGCTCCGATTTCGTGACCACCCGTGCCGAACTGTCGGCTGATGGTAATGACGAATTTCTCCTCTTTGTTCATAGCGTAAAGTTTTAAGGGATTATTATCAGGCAAAGACTCTGCGGCGCAGGTCTAAACCAGCGAGAACGCAACATCCATCATGTGGGTGAACGTCGTCTGGCGCTCTTCGGCCGTGGTGGCCTCACCCGTCAGGATGTGGTCTGAGACGGTCAGGATAACCAGTGCGCGCTTGCCGCTGCGGGCAGCATTCATGTAGAGCGCCGAGGCCTCCATCTCGACAGCGAGCACACCCATGTTCATCCACTTGTCGTTGTGCGGGTTCTCTGTGTAGAAGGTGTCCGACGACAGCACATTGCCCACCTTGTAGCGGTAGCCAAAGCGGTCGCAGGCGTCGGCAGCGGCACGCAGCAGGTTGAACTCGGCAATGGGTGCGAATGTTCCGGGAAGCTCATACTGTGAACCGTAGTTGGAGTTCGTGCAGGCACCTTCTACGAGCACGAGATCGCCCACATGGAGGTCTTCATTGATGGAACCGGCGGAACCGACGCGGATAATGGTCTTGACACCGTAGAAGTTGAACAGCTCGTAGGTGTAGATACCAATGGAGGGAATGCCCATGCCGTGACCCATCACGCTCACCCGTTTCCCTTGATGGGTACCGGTGAAGCCTAACATGCCACGCACGTTGTTAAACTGCACTGGGTTTTCCAGGAAGTTTTCAGCCATGAACTTGGCACGCAGCGGGTCGCCCGCCATGATTACAGTCTCGGCTATTTCGCCATATCTGGCACCGATGTGGGGAGTTGGAGTCTTATCCATAAGCAAGGGTTTTTAGATTAATACCCTGCAAAGATAGACATTTTCGGCGAAACTTCCAAGAAATCCAGCCACAATTTACTGCGACTTACTCCGAAAAATGAAAATGCCGATAATAATAATAAGGATTACGGCACCGATTTGTAGCCACTGATGCATATTTTAAGTATTTATTGATGGTGAATAATCTGCTTTATCAGCCGCCGCGACCGCCGCCGAAACCACCGCCGCCGCCGAAGCCGCCACCGCCGCCACCGCCGAAGCCGCCACGACCGCCGCCACGACGGCCGCCGCCCTCGCCACGCTCGCCACGCTCACCGGGGCCGCCCCACCCGCCGCCGCGACCGCCGAAGAAGTTCATGCGGTAGCTGACGTGGAGCATGGCATAGCTGGTGATGGCGTTGACCTCCTGGTCGCGCCAGCCGTTGGCATTGACGGTGCGCGAGAAGTTCGACTGCTGGTGGAGAATGTCGTACCACTGCAGCATGACGGTGAGAGGCTTGCCGCGCAGGAAGCTGTGCGACAGCTGGGCGTTCCAGATAAACTCGTCGGTGTTGAGCGTCGCGTCGCTGTAGCCGCGCTTGCTGTAGATGTGGAAGTCGGTGTTGAGGCGTGACCCCCAGGAGAAGATGATGCCGCAGTTGCCGCCATAGTTGTAGTTCCAGGTCTCCAAGTTGCGCGAAGCCTGCAGGCGGTTCTCTGTACGTGCGTAGGTGGCACGAAGGTTGAGCGAGAAGTTGAGCCAGCGGTTGCGGAAGCTGAGCGACATATCAGGCGAGAGATTGTACGTATGCGTGACGTTGCGGTCGGGTACTGCCGTACGGTTCAGGTTGACGTAGCCCACCTGATGACGGTAGCTGCCGTTGATGCCGCCGCTGAAGTCCCAGCGGTTCAGGGTGTCGAGGCCGATGTTGAAGGAGCCGCCGCCGTTGACGTTCCAGTTGCCGTTGATATTCTCCGGCCGGCTGATGCGACCGCCCGTCAGCTCATTATAGGTGACGACGTTGCCCACGTTGTTGCTTGTGCGCTGCCAGTTGGCGTTGGCACTGAAGCTCCAGTGGCGCTGGTTCTTGGGAACCATGAAGCCAAGGCTGTCCTCGACCAGCGTCGGTGCGCGCTGTTTCTGGAAGTTGGTGCTCAGGTTGGTGGTGAACGAAGGTTTCAGCCCCGGATTACCCATCGTAATCGACAGCGGGTTGGTGTCGTCGTAGATGTCGAGCAGCTGGGTGATGTTGGGCTGCGACGTCGAGCCGCGGAACTGCACCTGCCAGTTTGTCTGCTGGTTGAAGCGGTAGCGCATGTTCAGCGTCGGCGAGAAGTTGGTCACGGTACGCACGGTGTCGACCGGCAGGCCTAAGTACTGCTGTATGAAGTGCGAGCGCTGGGGCTGTACCGTCACGCCGAGATTCATGTTAATCTTGTCGCGCACCAGACGTATCTGCATGTCGATGTTATGGTTATACTCGGTACGCTCGGAGTAGCGGCTCAGGCTGGTGCTGAGGTACTCCTCGTAGGGATTGTCGAGATAGCCGAACAGCCGCGCCCACTCACGGTAGTCGTTGAGCACGTTCTGGAAGCCCTCGTCCGAATAGTCCGGAAAGTCGTAGGTCAAGGGGTCGTTCTTCTGGTGGCTGTAGTTGTAGCGGTAGTTCACCTGCAGGAAGATGCCCTGTGCGCCGAAGCTGCGGCGCCCGCCGCCATTGCGCCCTCGCCCGAACGGCCCACGGGCCTGCTGGGTTGTGTCGACAGGCTCAGGTTTCGGTTTGAAGTTATAGAGCGGCTCGGTGTAGGTGACGCCGAGCGAATAGCTGAAGTTGTCGCTGGGCGACTTGGTGTAGCGGTTCGTCTGGTAGGTAGAGTCCTGACCCAGTATGTTCTTCTGCTGATACAGACGTACCATCGACAGGTTGGCGTTCTGGTTGTCGCCGTCACGATAGTTGATATTGCCGCTGAAAGCCACGTTGCGCCCCTTGGAGCCGAGGCGGCGGTAGAGCTGTAGCTGCGTGCTGACGTTGTTGTTGTCGCCGTAGCTCATCGACTTGTTCTGCCTGCCGTTGACTATCAGCCCCCTGGCGTTCATCGTGTCGAGCCCCTCCTGGCTCAGAGCGTCGGCGACGTAGTCGAAGGGGTCGGCATTGAACGAGGCGTTGGTTGACGACGAGCGGTTGTCGTTGGTGCCGAAACTGACGTTGGGGCGGAACGACAGCGTGGTCAGCGAGTCGATGGCCCACTGCAGGTTCATGTTGCCCGTCCAGTTGTTGCTGCGCGAGTAGCTCTGGCTGACACTGTTGGAGAAGGCACCGCCGCGCGTGTTGACAAAGTTCTCCGAGCCGGTGCGATTCCAGTTGTCGGCATCATTGCGGGTCCACGTCACGCGACCGTTCAACTTGAGGTTGCTGCCGTTCGGCTTGCGCCTGCTCTCGTAACTGGCATCGAGCGCACCCGTCTTCGTCTCACGCTGGCCGTTGCCGTTGCCGCGACCGCGACCGCCACGTCCTGAGAAGTTGCGGTCGTTCACGTTGTTGGCATTGCCCATGAACGTGTAGCGCACATCGCCGAAGGGCTTCATGGCCGTCAGGCGGAAACCGTAGCGGCCGTCAGTGCCCAGACCAAGGTCGGGGTTGGCCTGTATGCCGTTGCGGGCACTGCGCTTCGTGGTGAACTCCAGCACGAAGTCATCGTTACCGTCGTCGACGCCCGTCATGCGGCTCAGGTCGCTTTTCTCGTCGTAGGCTTTCACCTTGTCAACGACATACGAGGGCAGGTTCTTCATCACCGCATCGTTGTTGCCGGTCATGAAGTCGCGGCCGTCGAGCTTGAACTTCCTCACCTCCTTACCGTTGATTGAGATCTTGCCGTCGTCGTCTATCTTCGCACCCGGCAGCGCCTCGACCAGTGCCTCGATGACTGAGCCTTCGGGCACGCGGAAAGCGTCGGCATTGTAGACCACGGTATCGTCCTTGATGACCATCTTCGGCACATTGGCCGTCACCACGGCTTCGTTCAGCTGCACCGCGTCAGCCTCCAGGTTCACCGTGCCGAGATTCAAAGGCTGCCGACTCTTGGCGACCGACTTCGACAGCGTCTTATAGCCTAAGAAACTGAACTTCAGCAGGTAGTTGCCCGTAGTGATGCCGCTGAGCGTGAAGTTGCCACGTGCATCGGTGAATGTACCAGTAACAAAAGTTGTGTCCTTTCTACCTATTTTATATAATTGCAAGGTCGTTTTCTCCAGAGCTTCCTTCGTCTCGGAATCGACAACGCGCCCCGACACCGTATTCTGCTGGGCGGCCACGGGCAGGCCTCTCAGCAGCAGCATCAGAAGTAGGATTGCAAAACAATTCAATTTCTGCTTCATTCAGTTTTCGTATTTGAGAAAAAGTGTCACAATGTTTATTTGACGTAAATACTGAAAAATGTTTAAACCACCAACGATTTATTAACTTTTATAAGGAATTCTGTTAAATAATCCCAACCCCGAGAACTCGTTATCGTCTCCACAGGCGAAAGACAAGATGAACGCCCTGTCGGGCGTGCGGGCTGGCACAGGGCCTGCCCCTACATCCGCTGTATGCCTCACCCACACAATTTTAAGGCAAAAATCTTATTAAATCTTTTAATCTTTGTTCTCAATAATAGGTTCTGCGAGATTTCGTGTGGATGATACCGCCAGTGTAGGGGCAGGCCCCCGTGCCAGCCCGATGGCCCGTAAGGGCCAATGCTTGCGGTTGGGTTTC
>CAJOLE010000068.1 GCA_905235325.1 uncultured Prevotella sp.
CGAATGACAACTATATATGCAAAAAAGGGCGGTTTCATCGAGAAAAACGGCCCTCGACGACCGCCTTCAGAGGGTGGAACCGACACCGGAACCGACACCCGAGCGTGGCGGGTGATGGACTGAATGGGCAGGATGGGCTGAATGGGAAAAGGCGCCGGGTTTTGGAGAAAAGGCGGCGGTTTTTTGGTGAAAAGGCGGCGGGTTTTGGCGAAAAGGCGGCGGGTTTTTGGCAAAAGGCGGTGGGTTTTATCCGCTGCCCTTAATTCTTAGTGCGATGGAGGTTGGAGTTTGTCGGCAACAGAAACGGTTGCGTCCGACCATCGGCTGGTGAAAAAACACGGAAGACCGCCTAAAAACAGACGGTCTTCCGTGATTTTGGTCGGGATTACTGGACTCGAACCAGCGACCTCGCGCCCCCCAGACGTGTGCGCTACCAACTGCGCTAAATCCCGATCCTTTTTGCTTGGCATCTGACCTTTGCGGGTGCAAAAGTACATACTTTTTCCGACATTTGCAAATTTTATGGGAACTTTTTTTGTTTTTTATCGTATTTCATGTAACTTTGCAGGCAAAAACAGCATCA
Organism: uncultured Prevotella sp.; assembly: GCA_905235325.1. Classification (GTDB taxonomy): domain Bacteria; phylum Bacteroidota; class Bacteroidia; order Bacteroidales; family Bacteroidaceae; genus Prevotella. The sequence goes on from CAJOLE010000068.1 coordinate 584, forward strand.
AACCATGCAATATACGTTAACAGCGCCAGCCAAACTGGACACAACAATCTCGCTGCCTGCCTCGAAAAGCATCTCTAACCGCTCACTCATCATCTATGCCCTCAGCGGCGGACAGGCACTGCCCCAAAACCTAAGTGACTGCGACGACACGACAGTTATCATCAATGCAATACGCCACATGCCCGAAGTCATCGACATCAAGGCAGCAGGTACTGCCATGCGCTTTATGACGGCCTACCTGAGCGTGATGCGCGGCACCCACGTCATTACCGGAACGGAACGCATGAAGCACCGCCCCATCGGCGTGCTTGTCGACGCACTGCGGAGGCTGGGGGCTGACATTGAGTACATAGGCGAAGAAGGGTTCCCGCCCCTGCGTATCACAGGCAAGTCGCTGACGGGCGGCATTCTCGAAGTGCCCGGCAACATCAGCTCGCAGTATATCTCGGCCCTGCTGATGATTGGCCCAGTGCTGGAGGAGGGGCTGGAGCTGCACCTGACCGGCGACATCATCTCGCGCCCCTATATCGACCTGACGCTGTGGATGATGCGGGAGTTCGGAGCTGACGCGGAGTGGAGTGCCGGCGACACCATCAGCGTGAAGGCGCAGCCCTACACCAGCCGCGACTATTTCATTGAGAACGACTGGAGCGGCGCCAGCTACTGGTACGAGATGGTGGCATTGTCGGACGACCGCGACGCCACGGTGCAACTGTCAGGACTGACCGACGGCTCGAAACAGGGCGACTCCGTGGTGAAGTACATCTTCAGCCTGCTGGGGGTAAAGACCATCTTCCAGTCGAAGAGAGAAAGTCGCCTGCAGACGGTGACACTGAAGAAGAGCGGGCGCTGCGTGCCCCGCCTGGAGTACAATTTCGTCAATTCTCCCGACCTTGCCCAGACCGTCATCGCGACGTGCTGCGGCATGGGGATTCCCTTCCACTTCAAGGGGCTGTCGACGCTGAAGATTAAGGAGACAGACCGCATTGACGCCATGAAACGGGAAATGCTGAAGCTGGGCATTGTGCTGCAGGACATTGACGGTTGCGAACTGAAGTGGGACGGCACGCGGTGCCAGCCCCTGCCCGACGCCGTCATCCGCACTTACGAGGACCACCGCATGGCTCTCTCGTTTGCCCCCCTCAGTCTGCGCCGGCCTATCACCATCAGTGAGCCGCAGGTCGTCACGAAATCGTACCCGCACTTCTGGGACGACATGAAAAATGCAGGATTTGACATCGCCGAAACATAATAAAACATGAGTTTTGCCGTTCTTTCTATAACAGCTCTTGCCATTTTGGGCATCGTGGCTGCCGTTGCATCCTACCTACAAGGGGGCGACGACGTGGTAGCGGAAGGACACGACTGCAGCTCATGCACGTCGGCCAACGACGGTTCGTGCAAGCTGCACTGCCTGATGGAAGAGAGGACAAAGAAAGAATGCGCAGAACGACATACATCTTTATAATAGTTGCCACGACGCTGTTGGCGGCGGGCTGCTCTACGAAGAAAAACACTTCGCAGACCAGGATGTGGCATTCGTTCACCGCGCGCTACAACACCTACTACAATGGTTCGCAGGCATTCATTGACGGGTCGCTGGAGAAGGAGAAGAGCAACAAGGACAACTATACCGAGATGCTGCCCCTCTACACGGTAGGCAACAAGAAGAGCCGCGAGACAGGCAAGGGACAGTTCGACCGGGCCATCGAGAAGATGGAGAAGACCATCAAGCTGCACAGCATCAAGGCCAAGCCCGAGTGGAACAAGTCGGGACGCAAGACGGACAAGGACCGCGAATGGCTGGGGCGAAAGGAGTATAACCCGTTTCTGTGGAAGGCATGGCTGCTCATGGGCAAGGCACAGTTCCAGCAGGGAGCCTTCGACGAGGCTGCATCCACGTTCTCATACATGGGCCATCTCTACCAGACACAGCCCATGCAGAACGCCATCGCACGCGCATGGCTGGCCAAGTGCTATACCGAGCTGGGCTGGCTCTACGATGCCGAGGACGTCATCCGTGGCATGAACCGCGACTCCATGCACTACCGCTCGGTGAAGGACTGGGACTACACCTACGCCGACTACTACATCCGTAATGGCGAGTACGAGAAGGCGGTGCCATACCTGCGGAAGGTCATCAAGCACGAGCGGCGCAAGACGCAGAAGGCCCGCGAATGGTTCCTCATGGGACAGATACAGACCACGCTCGGCAACAGAGAGCAGGCCTACCGCGCCTACCGCCACGTGGTGAGCCAAAACCCGCCCTACGAACTGGAGTTCAATGCCCGCATCGCCCAGACCGAGGTCATGGCCGCCACCAACGGGCGCGGCATGATCAGCCGTCTGAAGCGCATGGCCCGCAACGACAACAACAAGGAATACCTCGACCAGGTCTACTACGCCATCGGCAACATCTATCTCTCGCAGAAAGACACCATCCAGGCCATCGCCGCCTACGAGAAGGGCAACGAGAAGTCCACCCGCAACGGCATCGAAAAGGGCGTACTGCTGCTCAAGCTCGGCGGACTGTACTGGGACAAGGAGAAATACGCCGACGCCCAGCGCTGCTACGGCGAGGCCATCGGACTGTTGGACAAGGACCGCCCCGACTACGAACAGCTGTCGAACCGCTCGAAGATGCTCGACGAGCTGGTGCCCTTCACCGAGGCCGTCCACCTGCAGGACTCGCTGCAGGAGCTGGCCAAGATGCCCGAGAAGGAGCGGTTAGAGGCCATCGACCGCGTGATCGAAGCCCTGAAGAAGAAGGAGAAGGAGGAGCGCGACAAGGCCCGGGAGGCCGAAGTCGAGAAAACGCTGCAACAGCGGAGTACCACAGGAAACCGCACCAACACCCCCGCCCGCCCGACAACGCCCAACGTCGCCCAGCAAGGCAACGGCCAGTGGTACTTCTACAACCCGACGGCCGTCAACCAGGGTAAGCAGACGTTCCAGCGGCAATGGGGCAAGCGCGAGAACGCCGACGACTGGCAGCGTGCCAACCGGACGGTGGTCAACATTCAGGCCGGCCTGGACGCTCCGGAAGCTCTGGAAAGCAACGACAGCATAGGCAGCACGCAGCCGGGAAGCACTCTGGCTGACGGCGGACAGCAGCCCAGCGACTCCGTGGCCACCGACACCCTGGCCAACGACCCGCACAACCGCGAATACTACCTGGCGCAGATTCCCTTCACCGATGACCAGGTGGCCGCCTCCAACGACATTATCAAGGACGGTCTGTTCCACGCCGGCATCATCTTCAAGGACAAGCTCGGCAACCTGAACCTCAGCGAAAAGCAGCTGCTGAGACTCACCGGCAACTACGACGACTTCCCGCAGCTGGACGAAGCATGGTACCACCTCTTCCTGTTATACGCTCTGCAAGGACGCACCGACAAGGCCGACGACTGTCTGTCACACCTGAAGGCCGACTTCCCCGAGAGCCAGTGGACCATCCTGCTCTCCGACCCCAACTTCACCGAGAACCAGCGCTTCGGCGTACACATCGAAGACTCGCTCTATGCCGCCACCTACGATGCCTTCAACGACGACCGCTACCAGGAGGCGCAGGCCAACGCACAGCTGGCCATCGAGCGGTTCCCGCTGGGACAGAACCAGCCGAAGTTCCTCTTTATCAGCGGTCTGAGCAAGCTGAACGAGGGCGACGCCGACGGATGCCTCAAACTGCTGAAGCAAGTCGTCGAGAAGTACCCGCAGAGCGAGGTCAGCGAGATTGCCGGCATGATTGTGAAAGGCGTTCAGGAGGGACGCCCGCTGCATGGAGGAAAGTTCGACCTGGGCGACGTCTGGTCGCGGCGCGACGTCATCATGGTAGCCAATGACTCCACGGCCACCGACTCCCTGTCGGCCGACCGAAACACCAACTTCCTGTTCCTCCTCGTCTACGAGCCTGACTCCGTCAACGAGAACCAACTGCTCTTCGAAATGGCACGCTACAACTTCACCAACTTCCTGGTGCGCAATTTCGACCTGAGCATTGAGCAGGAGTACGGTCTGCACCGTATGCTCATCAGCGGATTCCTCAACTACGACGAGGCACTGCAGTATGCGCGTAAACTGTACGCCGCCGAGGGCATGAAGTCTGCCCTGGCCCGTTGCCGCAGCCTCATCGTCAGCCAGCAGAACCTCGCCCTCATCGGCACTCGCTTCAGCTACGACGACTACGAGAAGTTCTACGAGCAGACCTTCACGCCGCTCAAGGTCAGCAGCGAGCAGCTGCTCAACATCCCCGAGCGCGTAGAGCAGCCCGACGACGAGGACGAGATACCCGAAGAAGAAGAGGAAGGCGACGACGACACGCCCCAAGGCGACGACCTTGATTTCGGCGAGGACTTCTGGTAAACATCAAAAATTTCGGCCACCGAAACGAAGGAAAGAGACGAATGAAGACGCTACGACAGATGGAACGACGAACGACGATGACACTGCTGACGGCTCTGCTACTGACAGCCCACACACTGACGGCAACGGCAGGCAGCGCCTGGTGGGGACTGTGGAACACAGGCATGGGACTCGTGCAGCGGTCGCCACTCTACGGCGGTAGCAACAACCTATACGTCAGGCTGACGGCACAGAACAGTCGGCAGCTGGTGGGCGGCGAGGTGAGCGGACTGCGCTTCTACCTGAGCGACAAGACGGCGGTGAAGGCTGCCCGCGTATGGATGGCGGCCACCCCGACGGGCGAGCCCCTGCTGTCGCAGGACGTCGGCACCGACCAGCTGCGCGACCTGCTGCACGACGGCCAGCCCACGGAGGTGCGCTTCAGCGGAGGGCCGGTGGCCGTGCTGCCCGCCACAAGCCCCTACGCCAGCATCTACGTAGGCTATGAGCTGACGCTCGCCGACAGCCCCACCACCTACCTCATGGCAGGCAGCGGCAAGGGCGGCCCCTACAGCAACTTCTACAACGGCATTGACGCCGCCGAGAGCTACGGCGCGCTGGCCCTGCAGGTGCTGGCCAGCGGCCCCGCCATCCCCGACCGCAGCGTGACCCTGCTGCCGATGGGCGAACAGACGGCAGTGGCGCGCGGCGAGGGCGAGAGCCTGCTGACCATCGTCAACCAGGGCTCGGAGCCGCTGGCGAGCATCACCTACCGCGTGAGCATCGACGGCGTGGAGCAGCCCGAGCGCACCGCCACGCTGGCCGAGCCGCTGACGGAGATAGGCCGCGAGGCCACGCTGCCCGCAGGCTATGCCACCCCGGCGGAGGCCGCCGTCCACGGGCTCGGCGTGACGGTGACGGCCATCAACAGCCAGCCCACGGAGCAGCCGGAGGCCGTCCAGGCCGCACTCATCGCCCTGAGCCGCGAGGCCGTGAAGCGCACGGTGATGGAGGAGTTCACCGGCACGTGGTGCCTGAACTGCGTGCGCGGCTTTGCGGGCATCGGGCTATTAGAGCAGCAGTTCGGCGACCGCTTCATCGCCATCGCCATGCACAGCGACGACCCGGCTTACGACCGCGACCCGATGGTGGTGAGCCACTACCGCAACAGCACCTTCTATAAGAATAAGATCAGCATACTTGGCGGCCTGCCGTCGTGTACCATCGACCGCTGGATTGACTGCGACCCGTATTGCGGCTACCAGAAGACAGGGTCGTTCCAGACCGACGCATTAGTGAGCGAGGCGCTGAGCCGGAAGGCGGTGGCCGACATGAGCGTGACGGCCACGTGGACCGACGACAGCCGCACGGCCGTCGCCTGCGACGTGGCGACTGACTTCCTCTACAGCACGGACGATGCCCACTACAGCCTGATACTGGTGCTGACAGCCGACGGGCTGACGGGCGAGGGCAGCCGATGGAGCCAGAACAACGGCTACAACGACTACGACGGCCCCGACGAGGCGCTGCTGGTATATGCCGGCAAGGGCTACTACCTGACTGACATGGTGTATAACCACGTCGCCGTCGACATCGTCGGCGTGAACAGCGGCATCGAGGGCAGCATAGCAGCGCCGATAACGGCGGGGCAGCCCCAACGCTTCGCCTACACGCTCGACATCAGCGGCAACACGATTATCCAGGACCGGCAGCAGCTCAGTGTCGTGGCCATGCTCATCGACACCCGCAACGGCTCGGTGGTGAACGCAGCGAAGGCGCACGTGGGCGACCTGACCGCCATCAGCGATGCCCCGACCGCCGCCCCCCGCAGCCCCCGTCAGGTCTACGACCTACAGGGCCGCCACGTGGCAGCACCGCAGCCCAAGGGCATCTACATCGTCAACGGCCGCAAGGCGCTGTTCTCACGGACCGGTACGGACTTCTGACAAGGAACGCGCGGGGGCGCGAACAACTTTGAACAATATATCAATAAGTGAACGTATGACAAACGGAGTATTGCTTTGGGTGGACGACGAGATAGAACAGCTGAAGGCACACCTGCTGTTCCTCGAGAAGAAAGGCTACGAGGTGGTGACCGTCTCGAACGGCACCGACGCCATCGACCAGTGCCAGGAACGGTCGTTCGACCTCGTTCTGCTCGACGAGCAGATGCCGGGACTGAGCGGACTGGAGACGCTGCAGCGCATCAAGCAGCTGCAGCCGGCACTGCCCGTGGTGATGGTGACCAAGAGCGAGGAGGAGAACATCATGGAACAGGCCATCGGCCAGAAGATAGCCGACTACCTGATTAAGCCCGTCAACCCCAACCAGATCCTGCTGACGCTGAAGAAGAACATCCACCGACGCGAGATAGAGACGGAGGTGACGCAGAGCCAGTACCAACAGAACTTCCAGCAGATAGCCATGCAGATCATGGACTGCCAGACGTGGCAGGACTGGACCGAGGTCTATCGCCGACTCGTACACTGGGAGCTGCAGCTCTCGGCCACCGAAAGTTCGATGACTGAGATGCTGCAGATGCAGAAGGAGGAGGCCAACCTCGGCTTTGCCAAGTTCGTGAAGAAGAACTACCTGGCGTGGGTCGACGGCAAGGACGCCCCGCTGATGTCTCACCGCGTGTTCAAGGAGCGGGTGTTCCCCCTGCTCACTGCCGGCGAGAAGGTGTTTCTCGTCGTGCTCGACAACTTCCGCTACGACCAGTGGCGCACCCTGGCGCAGGAGCTGGGCGACCAGTTCGACATCGACGAGCAGCTATACTGCTCGATCCTGCCCACCGCCACGCAGTATGCCCGCAACGCCATCTTCTCAGGGCTCATGCCCGACCAGATAGCCCGTATGTTCCCCGACCTGTGGGTCGACGAGGACGAGGAGGAGGGTAAGAACCTGAACGAGGCACCGCTCATAAAGACACAGATGGAGCGCTACCGCCGCCACAACACCTTCTCCTACCACAAGGTGAACAACTCGCAGGACGCCGACCGGCTGATGCAGCAGCTGAGCCAGCTGAAGAGAAACGACCTGAACGTCGTCGTCTTCAACTTCATCGACATGCTCAGCCACGCCCGGACGGAGAGCCGCATGGTGCGCGAGCTGGCCAACAACGAAAGTGCCTACCGCAGCATCACGCTCTCGTGGTTCCGCCACTCGGTCATCGCCGACTTCTTCCGCCAGCTGGCACAGACCGACTACAAGGTCATCGTCACCACCGACCACGGCTCCATACGCTGCACGAAGCCGGTGAAGATTGTCGGCGACCGCAACACGAACACCAACCTGCGCTACAAGCTCGGCAAGAGTCTGAGCTACAACGACAAGGACGTCTACGTCATCCGCGAGCCGCAGAAGGCGAAGCTGCCCTCCCCTAACCTGTCGACGAGCTACGTCTTCGCCACCGGCGACTCGTTCTTCGCCTACCCCAACAACTACAACTACTACGTCTCCTACTACCGCGACACCTTCCAGCACGGCGGCATCTCGATGGAGGAGATGATCATTCCCCTCGTCACGCTGACGGGGAAGAAAAGAGGTTAACCGAAGCATCGAAACCTCGAAACCTCGAAACTTCGAAACATCGAAACATCGAAAAGAAAAAAAAATGAAAATAACAATCAACAACATCGAGAACATCAGCGACGCCGCCCGCCAGTTCGTCGACGCCATCGGCGACAGCCGCGTCTTCGCCTTCTACGGCAGCATGGGCGCCGGCAAGACCACATTCATCAAGGCCGTCTGCGAGCAGCTGGGCGTCGACGACGTCATCACCTCGCCCACCTTCGCCATCGTCAACGAATACGAGTCTGACGAACAGCCCATCTACCACTTCGACTTCTACCGCATCAAGCGCCTGGAGGAGGTCTACGACATGGGCTACGAGGACTATTTCTACTCCGGCTCCCTCTGCTTCATCGAGTGGCCGGAGCTGATCGAGGAACTGCTGCCCGACGATGCCGTCCGCGTCAGCATCACCGAGCAGCCCGACGGCTCGCGCCTGGTCAGCACGTCATAAGCAGGTGCAGAAGAATCTTTGTGGGCTGTTTCCCCGTTCCGGCACTAAGGCTATAGAAAATGAAACTGTCAAGTGTTGATTTCCAACCACTTGACAGTTTCACTCTGTTGGGGTACTCGGACTCGAACCAAGAATGACAGGACCAGAATCTGTAGTGTTACCATTACACCATACCCCAATCATGTTGCAAAGCAGAACAGCCTCGTTCCGAATTGCGGGTGCAAAGGTACTACTTTTTCTGAAACCGCCAAAACTTTTTGGCAGATTTTTTTAAAAATACTCAATTTTTCTCCCATTATGTAGCAGGAACGAAGAAAAAGCACTACCTTTGCAGAAGATTTTACATATCATTCATTAAATGGAGCAAACAAAGGAATTAGTAGAAACAATTACCAAAGGGATTCAAGAGAAGAAAGGTACGGGCATCGTGGTGGCCGACCTCAGCGGCATCGACGGCACCATCTGCCATTATTTCGTTATTTGCCAGGGCAACTCACCGTCGCAGGTGGAGGCCATCACCGAGTCGGTGGGCGACTTTGCCCGCAAGGAGCTGGACGAGCGGCCGGCCCATGTCGTCGGGCTGGAGAACGCACAGTGGGTGGCCATGGACTATACCGACGTGCTGGTTCACGTCTTCCTGCCCGACGTCCGTGAGTACTACGACCTGGAACACCTGTGGGACGACGCGAAGCTGACATATATACCCGACCTGGATTAAGGTAAAGAAGAAATGGAACAGAAAAAGAAGAATAACGACAATAACGGGCCGAAGATGAACATGCCCAAGTTCAACATGAACTGGATATACTTCGTGGCCATCCTGACGCTGATCTTGCTCTACATGACCAATACCGGCGACAGCGTAGTCGCAGTCGCACAGACTCACACGGAGTCGACGTACAGCGACTTCAAGGCGTTCGTGGAGCGCGGCTATGCCGACAAGATTGTGGTGAACAAGACCCAGAACAAGCTGAAGATGTACGTCAAGGCGGAGCACATCCGCGACGTGTTCAAGCAGGGACACAAGCAGACAGGCACCGCGCCCTTCGTGGATGTCGAGATAGGTTCGGTTGACCAGGTGGAACAGTTCGTAGAGAAGATGAAGGAGGAAGGAAAGTTCAAAGGCAAGCTGAGCTACGAGAACAAGTCGGGAGGCAGCTTCATCAGCGACATTTTCATCAGTCTGCTGCCAATCCTGTTCATCATCGTCATCTGGATGTTAATATTCCGTCGCATGGGCGGCGGTGGCGGCTTGGGCGGCGGTATGTTCTCCGTCGGCAAGTCGAAGGCGAAGATGTACGAAAAGGGCGGCGAACTGGGCATCACGTTCAGGGACGTGGCCGGACAGGCTGGTGCCAAGCAGGAGATGCAGGAGATTGTAGACTTCCTGAAGAACCCGCAGAAATATACGGACCTGGGCGGCAAGATTCCCAAGGGCGCACTGCTCGTCGGACCTCCGGGAACGGGTAAGACGCTGCTGGCCAAGGCCGTGGCCGGCGAGGCCGGCGTGCCGTTCTTCTCGATGTCGGGCAGCGACTTCGTCGAGATGTTCGTCGGCGTGGGAGCCAGCCGCGTGCGCGACCTGTTTGAGCAGGCCAAGCAGAAGGCTCCCTGCATCATCTTCATCGACGAGATCGACGCCGTGGGCCGTGCCCGCTCGAAGAATCCCGCCATGGGCGGCAACGACGAGCGCGAGAACACGCTGAACGCCCTGCTGACCGAGATGGACGGCTTCGGCACGAACAGCGGCATCATCACCCTGGCCGCCACCAACCGTGCCGACATGCTCGACTCGGCCCTGCTTCGTGCAGGCCGCTTCGACCGTCAGATACACGTCGACCTGCCCGACCTGAACGAGCGCAAGGAGGTGTTCCTTGTTCACCTGAAGCCGCTGAAGCTGGCCGACGACGTCGACGTCGACTTCCTGGCCCGACAGACGCCGGGCTTCTCGGGTGCCGACATCGCCAACGTCTGCAACGAGGCGGCACTCATCGCCGCACGATTCAACCGCCCACAGGTGGGACGGCAGGACTTCCTCGACGCCGTCGACCGCATCATCGGCGGACTCGAGAAGAAGACCAAGGTCATGACTGAGCAGGAAAAGCGCTCCATCGCCATCCATGAGGCCGGCCACGCCACCATCTCATGGTTCACAGAGTTTGCCAATCCGCTGGTCAAGGTGTCCATCGTGCCGCGCGGTCAGGCCTTGGGTGCCGCTTGGTACCTGCCTGAGGAGCGCGTGCTTCAGACGAAGGAGGCCATGCTCGACGAGATGTGCTCGCTCTTAGGCGGCCGTGCCGCCGAGGAGCTGTTCATAGGTCATGTCTCCACGGGAGCCATGAACGACCTGGAGCGCACCACGAAGCAAGCCTACGGCATGGTGGCCTACGCCGGTATGTCAGACAAGCTGCCTAACCTGTGCTACTACAACAACACCGAGTACCAGTTCCAGCGTCCCTACTCTGAAGCCACGGCCAAGCTGATGGACGACGAAGTGCTGAAGATGGTGGGCGAGCAATACGACCGTGCCAAGCGCATCCTCACCGAGCACGCCGAGGGTCACGCCCAGCTCGCCCAGCTCCTGGTCGACCGCGAGGTCATCTTCGCCGAGGACGTGGAGAAGATCTTCGGCAAGCGTCCCTGGACCAGCCGCTCTGAGGAACTCCTTGAAGCCCAGATGCGTGCCGATGCCGAGCGTATGGCTGAGGAGCGTGCGAAGCAACTCGAACTTGAAGCAAAGGAAAAGGAGGGGAAAGCATGAAAAACTTCATCGTCCGCACCATCACCAGCGTGTTCTTTGTCGTGGCTATTGTGACGAGTTTCCTCAACCCACGGGCCATGACGCTGCTGTTCAGCATCGTCACCGGCATGACCATCTGGGAGTTTGCCGGACTGGTCAACGACCGGCCGTTTATCAGCATCAACCGGCTTATCTGCACCGTATCGGGTGTCTACCTGTTCCTCGCCATGACAGGCTACAACAGCGGACTGACGCCGGCCACGGTGTTCATTCCCTACCTCGTCAGCATCATCTACCTGATGGTGGCCGAACTCTACCTCAAGGCCAAGGACCCCATCAACAACTGGGCCTATACCATGCTCTCGCAGCTCTACATCGCCCTACCCCTGTCGCTGCTCAACGTGCTGGCCTTCCGCTCTAACGGCTACGACATACAGTACACCTACCTCATGCCGCTCTCCGTCTTCGTGTTCCTGTGGATAAACGACGCGGGAGCCTACTGTGTCGGCTCGCTCCTGGGCCGCCACAAGCTGTTCCCGCGCATATCGCCGGGCAAGTCGTGGGAAGGCAGCATCGGCGGTGCCGTGTTAGTGGTGGCAGCGGCGGTGCTCATCTGGTATTTCACTGACTACTACGATGTGAACGATCTTGGATTGACGGCCTACGAATGGGCAGGCCTTGGTCTGGTGGTGGTCATCTTCGGCACGTGGGGCGACTTGATTGAGTCGCTCTTCAAACGCACCCTCGGCATCAAGGACTCCGGCAATGTGCTGCCCGGCCACGGCGGTATGCTCGACCGCTTCGACTCGACGCTCATGGCCGTTCCCGCCTCAGTAGTCTACCTCTACACGCTGACGCTGTTTTAAAGTTAACACTCGTTATTATGTAGGTTGGAGGGGTTGCCCCCTCTTTCCCCATTAAGAACCGTACGTGCGACTTTCACCGCATACGGCTCAAGTTATTGCTAAGTTATTGTCT
>CAJOLE010000069.1 GCA_905235325.1 uncultured Prevotella sp.
GACGGGATGAATGGGCTGAATGGGCAGAATGGGAAAAGGCGGCGGGTTTTACTGAAAAGGCGGCGGGTTTTGGGGAAAAGGCGGCGGGTTTTGGATGGACGCTGACGGCCTTGCCGTTATAGTTGACGAGCGTGCCCTCGGGGCTGTCGAGGTTGAGCGGCTTGGCACTGTCCTTCGTAATGAGCATAACGTTGAAGCGCCGCTGCTTCAGCATACCCGGGAACTGACCTTTGCGCTGGCCGATGGTGACGGTGCGCGACTGGTCGTCGTAGCTGATGTCGATGGTGGCATACTGGCCCCGCTCGTAGTTGTAGTTGGTGCCCTCGTCCTCGTAGAGCTGGAACGAGCCGTCGCGGCCGGCGTAGACGTAGAGGTTGATGAGCTCGGCGGGCTTCTCGTCGCTCCACTGCATCTCCGGGCCGAAGGGGATGATGGCTCCCTCGGGAACGAAGACGGGGATACGCTCGTAGGGGGCATCAACGACAAGGCGCTGACCGCCCTCGGTGTACTCTCCTGTGTAGAGGTCGTACCAGCCGCACTGCTTCGGGAAGTAGACCGAACGGTTACGGGCCTTGTAGTAGCCCACGGGACAGGCCATCAGTGCCGGTCCGAGCATCCACTGGTTGCCGATGTCCTCCACCTCGCGGTCGCCGCAGAAGTCCATCACTAAGGCGCGCATCAGCGTGTAGTCGCGGAAGTGTGCCCAGCCGGCAAGGCTGTAGAGATAGGGCATGAGCTGGTAGCGCAGACGGTCGTAATAGACGAACGAACGGTAGGCGGGATGGTCGTCGGGGGCGATGTTCCAGATTTCGCGCAGCGGCCACTGGCCATGACTGCGGAAGAGTGGTATGAAGGCTCCGAACTGGTTCCAGCGGGTCTGCAGCTCGCGCCACTCGCGCAGATCCTCGTTCTCCTGGCCCGTGCGGTCGAAGAGCTGCTGGGCGGCGACGTAGCGGTTCTCCACGCAGAAGCCGCCCTGATCCATGCCCCAGAAGGGTATGCCCGACATCGAGTAGTTCAGTCCGGCGGTCATCTGGGCCCGCATGTCCTCCCAGCGGGTGCCGATGTCGCCGCTCCACGTGGCCGTCGAGTAGCGCTGCTCGCCGGCGAAGCCGCTGCGGGTGAGCAGGAAGACGCGGGGCTCGTCCTTTCTGCCCTTCCACACGCCGCGCTGACCGTTGTAGATGGCATCGGCGTTGACCGTCGAGTAGGCATTGAAGTATTCGGTGGAAGTGCCGAGGGCCGTGGGGCCGCAGAGTGCCTTGCGATACCACATCGGGGTGCAGTCGCGCACGTTAGGCTCGGAGGCGTCCATCCACCAAGCGTCGACCTTACGACCAAGATTCTTATAGAGTTTCTCGTCCATCTGGTGCCAGAACATCTTGCGGGCCTCGGGGTCGTAGGCATCGTAGAAGCCGTTGGTGTAGCCGGGGCCTACCCAGTCGTGGATGTCGTCGGTAGACGACTGGCGGTACATCCAGCCCTTGGCATCGAGTGCCTTGTAGTTGTCGGTATTGGTGTAGAACTTAGGCCAGACCGAGATCATGAAGCGGCCGTGCATCTGGTGGACGTCGTCGAGCATCTGCTGCGGACTGGGATAGCGCGACTGCTCGAACTCATGGCTGCCCCACTGGTCCTCGGGCCAGTAGTTCCAGTCCTGCACAATGTTGTCGATGGGAATCTGGCGGCGGCGGAACTCGGCCAGCGTCCCTACCAGTTCGTCCTGCGTCTTGTAGCGCTCACGGCTCTGCCAGAATCCGAGCGCCCACTTCGGGTAGAGCGAGGCGCGGCCCGTCAGCGTGCGGTAGCCCGAGATGACCTCGTCGAAGCTGCGGCCGGCAATGAAGTAGTAGTCCATGTCCTTCGCCATCTCGCACCAGACGGTCAGCGCACCCCGCTCGCTCTCCGGGCGCGGCGCGGCCACACGCAGGCCGCAGTAGGACTCGCCGCCGTCGGGCTGCCACTCTATGCGCAGCTGGGTGCGCTGACGGGGCTGCAGCCGGGCCGTAAACTTATAGGTATTTGGATTCCAGGCCGTGCGCCAACGCTCGGGCACCACCTCCTTGCCGCCGATATACACCTTGACGTAACCGGCGTAGTAGAGAATGAACTGGTAGTCGTAGGCTTGCGCTACTGGGGCTTCTATGAAGCCTTCGTACACCACGTTCGCTCCCTGCAGGTTGAAACCCTCAGGCAGGTTCTTGATGCCGCCGTTGTCGGTCTTCCGGGCTATCGCCGACTTCGCGGGCGTACCATATTCATAATAGATGGAGTCCTCCTGACGCACTAACCTGCGGCCGTTGGCATCGGTGTAGGTGCCCGTCAGGTGACCTTCCCTGCCCTGCCTGTCGTAGAGACGGAAGGCGCGGTTCAGCTGCAGGTAGTCCTCCGGATTGCCGAAGCGGCAGTAGCTGTAGGCATCCCACAGCAGGCCGTAGCCCTTGGTTGACAGCACGAAGGGTATCGACACCTTCGTATTATACTGGAACAGGTCCTCGTTCTTGCCCTTCATGTTGAACTCCTCCGACTGGTGCTGGCCCAGACCGTAGAAGGACTCGTCGTCGGGCGAGTCGAACGTCATCTGCCACTGCAGGCCGTGCTTCATTTCCTCGGTGATGGCGGGGCCGCCCTTGAGGCCATATTCGCGCTCGGGTACGGTGAAGTCCTTGAACTGCTTGCCGGCGGCGGCCTCCTTCAGCAGCCACTTCCCTTTGAGGGCATCGTAGAACCGTAACTCGCCCGAAGCCTTGCTGACCACGGCCCACACGTTCTTGGCCTTCACCTCGACAGTCTCGGGGCCGTCGTTCACGCTGACGCTGCCCTTGTAGGTGGCCTGCGGCACAATCATCAGGCTCTGAGGCTTTACGGGCAGCTCGTCCTTCGACGTTGCCCTGACGCGGATGATGTTGTCGTTGATTACTTCGAGGCGTATCACCTTTGCCTGTCCGCCGTCCGGGCGGATGGTCACGCTGTTGCCCGCTTGCTTCACGTCGGCAGCCTGGGCAGAAAGGCACAGCATGGCCGACACCAATGTCAAACAGAGAATAGTTTTCATCATGTCCGTAGTTAAAAGTTCTGGTGCAAAGTTACAAAAAAGTTTTTATTCCCCCAACATGATTGGCGACAAAAAAACACAAAGGCTTCGGTTTTAACGGGAACGTTAACGGGAACTGGGGGGCATCGAGCTATGGCATCCCCACGATGCAGGGTCGGGGTGGGCTGGCAACCTTTCGTGCCCATGCCTGCAGTCCGTTGTCCTGGAAGCCTCCCTGCCGGAAATTGTCCTGGAAGTGGTCTTTGGCGATGCGTCCTACCTTGACGGGTAGCGTGCGTCGGAGAGCCTGCTCTATTTCTGCCTTTTTCTCGGTGAGGAGTTGCTGAAATTGGTCTGGTGTCATGTTTTTATTATTGGGTTCTGCGAGATTTCGTGTGGGTGATACCGCCAGTGTAGGGGCAGGCCCCCGTGCCAGCCCGATGGCCCGTAAGGGCCAATGTTTGCGGTTGGGTCTGCGGATGAACGCCCTGTCGGGCGTGCGGGCTGGCACAGGGCCTGCCCCTACATCCGCTGTATGCCTCACCCACACAAATTCTTGTAGAACCTATCTCAATACCATGCTCTCTACAATCTTTCAGCGACCTTCTAAGTAACGTCATTCGCCCACTGATATACTCGCTGCCATGAATATTTTTCCTAAATACATATCAATTGGGGATGCGATTACTTTGACACGTTCTGCTGCTTCTCTTATCAGTCGGCTTTTTTCCGTTTCGTTGATGACTTTCTCCACTGCCTCTTTTGCCCCTTCATAGGCGTTTGCTATATAGGGGTGTGAGTCGGCGAAGATCTTGGCGTCGATGCCGGGGTTGTTGTCGAGTCCGGGCTGCGGGGTGTTTTGGGGTTGCGACTGGGTTGCAACAGACGGTACAGAGGTGGCGTGTTCGTCGGTGGAGCGCAGTTCACACTTGCAGTTCCATCGGTCGCCCGGTCGGTGCTGGTTCCGGAAGTCGTGTGCTATGGGCAGTACGGTGTTCCAGAAGGGTTGGTGGTCTGCTCCGGGGTTGGGTGATGTGGATGGCATCCACTTGAGGTTGGGCAGCACGTCGGCAAAGACCGCTGAGGAACGTGAGTCGGAACGCCTCCGCTATGAGGAGCTGAAGAAAGCGAGGGAGTGAGTTAGGGCTTCTTGTAAAGCACATCGTCCGTCTCGTGACACCTCAACGGTAAAGAGCAATACCACAGGACAAAGGCGATTCCAGCAATGTGCATCCCTACGCATGGACGGGCTTTCCGAGTAAAAAGCACAGGACAGCAGCCAATGCAAACACTACCATTACCCAGAACCCCCAGAAGCACAATTTACCTCTCCAATTCAACTTTCTCATAGGTTATAAATGTATCTCGGTGCAAAGATAATAAAAAAATGGCAAACCAGGTAACTTTTCAGATAAAAAATGATACAAGGATGCTTTCTGGCCCAATCTGCCTATTTGTCTGAAGGAGGAGTGCCGTGTACTTCTGCATTAGGAGGAGCTGCGGTGAGCGCTGTCTGTGCCATGAGCATGGCCATGGCGAGCGGAGGTTTCGCGGATGACCAACTTTTGGGGCACAATCACTTTGCGGATCTTCGTTTCACCGGCGATGTTGTCTAATAAGAGCTGGCAGGCCGTCTGCCCGATCTTTGCCGACTGGTCCTCGATGGCCGACAGGCCGGGCGTGGTGTAGCGGGCATGGGCGTCGTCGGTGAAGCCTATGAGCGCCACGTCCTCGGGGATGCGCAGTCCCTGCTGCTTGATGGCGTTGAATGCCGCGAAGAGCAGGATGTCGTTGAAGGCCACGATGGCATCGGGACGGTCGGGGCGCTGCAACAGCGCGAGGGTGTTGCGTAGTGCCACGTCGAAGTTGATATCGTCGCACTTCACCAAGTCGCGCTCAATCGGTATGCGGTTGTCGCGCAACGCCTCGAGATAGCCGTGCTTTCGTCGGCGCACCATATCGAGGTGGTTGGGACCGCCGATGAAGGCGATGCGGCGCGAGCCGGTGTCTATCAGGTGCTGCGTGGCCTGCTGGGCAGCCTCGTCGCCGTTGGCCGTGACGCTCGAGAACTTCTCAGGCAGACAGGTGCGGCCGAAGAACACCAGTGGGATGCCCATGTCGCTGATTTCCTCGAAGTGGCTGTAGTCGGTAGTGCTTTGTGACAGACAGGCGATGATGCCGACGACGTGGAGGTCGATGAAGTTGTCGATGGCCTGCTGCTCGTCGCGGCAGTTCTCATGGGTGTTGGCACTGATGACGCTGTAGCCGGCCTTGCGTGCCTCGACCTCGATGCCGTCGAGCACGGCGGCATAGTAGTGGGTGACCAGGTTTGGGATGACGACACCGATAATCTTAGGTGCATCCTTGCGAAGGCTTTGTGCGAAAGGGTTAGGTCGGTAATTGAGTTTCTTGGCGAGCTCTTTGACGCGCTGCTGCATTTCCTCGCCTATTTCCGGCGAGGAGTGTAGGGCTCGACTGACAGTAGCGATGCTGACGCCCAGTTCCTGGGCCAGATCCTTGAGTGATGTTCGGCGTTTAGGCATATTATTAGATTTAACGCTGCAAAGTTAGGAAAAAACGGCGAATGACGCAAACGTTTACGTCTCTTTTTTGCTTACAGACGATACAAAATTGTCTGAATCGCCGTATCTTTGCACTCGAATGAGTAATGAATAGTTGATAATAAGTTAGTTAGAACCAAAACCGGGCTGTCGTGATGATACTCCCGGTTTTTTTGTTGGCATTCCTTCACCGGCTGAAATTCACGACCTCTGCAACTCCGGCTCTGTCAATATTTCCTGAAAGCCCAGACCCTGTTGCCCTTGCTGAGAACCAGACTCTCGTCATTGAGTGTTTCGACCTTCAGCCGTATGTCGGTGAAAGGGCTGAAGCCGAAGTGGTCTTCGACGATGGCGGTGTCGTTCTGCTCGCCCTTGACTGAGATGCACTGCACGAAGAGGCTGTCGCCGACGTGCTGGAAGTTCCCGAAGACCTCGCCTTTGCCGAGAAGCCTGAACAGCGACACGGAGCCGGAGAAGCTGACGTAGTGGGTGTCGGAGTCAAGGAGCCGCCATTGTCCAAACAGGTCGCCGGCCTCGCCTCCCTCCTGGCAGGCCGAGAGGCCCAGGAGTGCAAAAGCGAACAATATCCTAAAGAATCTTTCCATGATATTCGATGTTGAAGTTAAACGAGGAGCAGTCGCCGTAGATGTTTCCCTTGTCGAATGCGTAAGAGGCACCGAACTGCCAGGGCCCCGTATGATATATGCCCTTGAGCATGGCGTCGAAAGAGTGGTGCCTGGTTGGAAGCGGGATGTTGTAGGTTCCCCACCCTTCGCGGTACGACCCCTTCACAAGGTAGGAGATGCGGTCGGTCGCCTCGCCGCAGACGCCGAGATGCCAAGCCTTGACGCGGGTGTCGAGGAAATCGGTATTGCCGCTGGCATTATAAATAGGCGAGGGGAGAAGTGCCGTTCCCAAGGCCATGCCGTAGTGGGCATAGCTGCCGTAGAAGGTGTGGCTGTAGTAGCTGTCGTTGCCGACCACGAAGTCTGTGATCTGGCTCCGGGCAGGCTCCGGATAGTCGCCGCTGTCCCAGTGGAGCGGCCCCGACTGGTTGGTGGTCTGCAGATACTCGGCAACGGCACGCCTGACGAGCCGCCGGCCCGGCTGCTTGTCTTCATACTGCACGCCCCAAAGACCGTCCCAGCCGTTACCCTTGCGTATGCCCGACCCGTCTTCGAAGGGGTTGTCGATATACGCCTGCAGCAGGTGTTGCTTGTCGATGTTCCAGCCTATCTGGACGGTCATCGAACCGATGTGGTTGCCGTAGACCCAGTCCTCCATCGTGCCGTGCTCGAAGTACTGCTTGTCGCCCAAGGGCAGGATGACTTTCCAGAAAGTCTTGAAGTCGGCGGGCTTATCAATGACCACCGGTTCCTGCTTGTCGCTGTAGTCGTGCTTCGTGCCCGAGAACTGGACGACGTGCTCAATGCCGGCCGTCACGAAGAAGCGCTTCGTGGGGTTGGTGCGGAAGTAGAGGTGCTTCTGGTGGTACCAGATACCCGTGACATACCTGAAGTTCGCATCCTGGGCCCGGAAGAAGGCGCGCTCGCGGTAGTCGCCGTCGAGGAACTTACCGTAGCCGCCGTCGAAGTTGGCCTGAAGCCAGCCCTGCGTGAAGGGGACATCAACGAAGCCGTTGGTGCCGAGGTGGAGCTGCGGCACCGGCTTGGCGTTGGTTCCCTTGGCAAAGGCGCCGCTCGACAGCAGGTCGTCGCGCAGCACGGGCGGCTCCTCGCGGGCCCCCAACTCAATGAACAGCGACTTGTAAGACAAGTTGGCATAGCACTGCTGCAGGTAGGCCGAATGGTCGGCGTGGACAGCGGCCACGGCATCTACACACCCTGACAGCACAAAATCCCTGCCCAACGAGTGTTCCACGCTGAGGGCACCCCGCAGATAAGCCGTGTTAGGACGTGTTGCCAGGACGTGATGGCGGTTTGTCGCCAGCTGATAAGCCGTGTAGTCGCCCGTCCCCACCGACGCTTCAGTTGACAAGATATATGAAATGCGCGTTGGCAGTGAGTCCTGAGCACTTGCACATACCGTCAACAAGGTGAAGACAGCCAGAAGGACAGTTTGCTTCTTTATGGTTTGCATCTTCGGTCGTCTGATTCTATAGTCAGCGCAAAATTACACATTTATTTTGTATTTGGAAATTATTTTGGGAATAATTTTGTTTTTATGCCGTTTTTATTGTATCTTTGCCCCCCGAAATACGTATTTTATCATTTAATGGAACAGACAATAGACTCGAGCTCAGCTCGCATGCCCCAGCATGAAATCATCGCCAAGACTTTTATGGGCTTAGAACCCGTATTGGCGAAGGAACTGACCCAGCTGGGGGCCGACAACGTACAGATAGGGCGCCGCATGGTGTCGTTCACCGGCGACAAGGAACTGCTGTACCGTGCTAACTTCCAACTGCACACCGCCATCAAGATTCTAAAACCCATTCGACACTTCAAGGCCCGTAGTGCCGACGACGTCTATGAGGAAATCCGAAAGATTGACTGGACAGAGTACTTAGGCAACGACAAAACCTTTGCCGTCGATGCCGTCGTCTTCTCCGAGGAGTTCCGCCACTCGAAGTTCGTCAGCTACAAGGTGAAGGATGCCATCGTCGACCAGTTCCGCGAGAAGACGGGCAACCGTCCCAACATCTCGGTGGCCAACCCCGACCTGCGGCTGCACATCCACGTGGCCGAGGACCACTGCACGCTGTCGCTCGACAGCAGCGGCGAGTCGCTCCACCGCCGCGGCTACCGCCAGGAGACGATGGAGGCCCCGCTCAACGAGGTGCTTGCCGCCGGCATGATCATGCTGACGGGCTGGCGGGGCGACACCGACTTCATCGACCCTATGTGCGGCTCGGGCACGCTGCTCATCGAGGCGGCGCTTATCGCCCACAACATGGCACCGGGACTGTACCGCAAGGAGTATGCCTTCGAGAAGTGGCCCGACTTCGATGCTGACCTCTTCGACCGCATATACAACGACTGTGAGGAGCACGAGAAGGAGTCCGTCGGGTGTCACTTCTACGGCTACGACATCGACCCGAAGGCCGTCAACACGGCCCGCCGCAACGTGCAGGCTGCCGGACTGTCGGACAGCATCACCATTGAGCAGCAGGACTTCAAGGACTTCAAGCAGCCCAGTAAGAAGAGCACCATCGTCACCAACCCGCCCTACGGCGAGCGCATCTCCACGCCCGACCTGCTGGGTACCTACAAGATGATTGGCGAACGGCTGAAGCACGAGTTCACGGGCAACGATGCCTGGGTGCTCAGCTACCGTGAAGAGTGCTTCGACCAGATTGGGCTGAAGCCCTCGATCAAGATTCCGCTGTACAACGGCTCCCTGGAATGTGAGTTCCGCAAGTACCAGATGTTCGACGGCAAGATGAAGATATTCCGCTCAGAGGGCGGCCAGGTGAAGAGCGACGAGGAGAAGCGCCTCATGGCCGAGAAGCACCGTTTCAAGAAGCACCGCGAATTCAAGCAGCGCTTAGAGGAGCAGGAGGAGAACGAGGATGCCGACATCCGCTCGTTCACCTTCCACCGCCACGACGTGTTCGAGGAACGTAAGGACCGTCGCCACAGGGAGTCAAGGGAGCCGCGCGAAGCGAGAGGTTCCAAAGATACCCGATACGCCAAGCCAGGCAAGGGCCGCTTTGAGCGCAACGACAAGCGCAATGACAAGCGCAACTTTGGTAAGAAACATAACAGATTCAACAACGATGACGAGGATTAAGACTCTGCTTCTTTTGTTTACACTGGCACTATCAATGACAGCGCAAGACAAGTTTTTCACACTTGAAGACCTGAACTACGGCGGCAACAACCATGCCAGCCTGCAGCCCAAGAATATGTTTCTCACATGGTGGGGCGACCAGCTCGTGCAGACCGACGTGGAGGAGTGCTACACCATCGACGTGAAGACGGGCAAGAAGCGCCTGCTGTTTACCCTCGACGACATCAACAAGTGGGCAGAGAGCGACGACTCGGTGCGCTACGTGCGCCACTTGATGAATGCCACCTTTCCCTATCCCGACAAGCCGCTCGTTGCCGTCGGCAACCGCCTGGCCTACATTCTCGTTGACTTCAAGAAGAAGCAGGTGGTGTGGCAGGACAGCACCCAGAGAGAGGGCATTGAAGACTGGTGTCCACAGTCGAGGGCCACGGCCTATCTTAAAGACCACCAGCTCTGCGTGTCGGACGGCAAAGGGCACGAGCACCAGCTGACCACCGACGGCTCGCGTGAGATTGTCTACGGACAGAGCGTCCACCGCGACGAGTTCGGCATCACCAAGGGCACCTTCTGGAGCCCCGACGGCCAACGTTTAGCCTTCTACCGCATGGACCAGTCGATGGTCACCGACTATCCGCAGGTGGACATCTACTCCCGCACAGCCACCTACGAGCCCGACAAATACCCGATGGCCGGCACCAACACCCACGTCGTCACCATCGGCGTCTTCGACCTGAACACCGGCAAGACCACCTACCTCCAGACCCCCTCTGTCGACTATGCAGCGACAGCGTTGCAGAAAACCTGCTACTTCACCAACATCGCCTGGAGCCCCGACTCGAAGCACATCTACCTGCAGGAGCTGAACCGCGACCAGAACGACTGCCGTCTCGTCTGCTACGACGCTGCGACGGGCGAGCGCGAAAACCTGCTCTGCCGCGAAACCAGCGACAAGTACGTGGAACCGCTGCACCCCATACAGTTCCTGCCGTGGGACAATAACCTCTTCATCCTGCAGAGTCAGCGCGACGGCTACAACCACATATACCTATATAATATAAAGGGCGAGCTGGTGAAGCAGATTACCAAAGGCCCGTGGGTGGTGCTCGATGTCCTGGGCTTCAACCAGAAGACGAAGAGCATCGTCTTCGCCGCCAACAAGGAGCATCCCTTGCACCGCCGCCTCTACAGCGTCGACGTGGCAAGCGGGCAGGTTAAGGGCCTCGAGAGCGTTGACGGCGTTCACCGTGGCGAGCTGTCACCATCGGGCAACTACCTCATCGACAGATACTCGACACCGACAAGAGCCCGCATCATCGACGTCATCTCCCTCCACGCTTCATCACCCTCCACCGTTCAACTCTTAGAGGCCGACGACCCCTGGGCCGGCTATCAGCAGCCCATCTTCGAGTGTGGCATCATCAAGGCGGCCGACGGCGTGACCGACCTCTACTACCGCATGGTGAAACCCTACAACTTCGACCCCGCTAAGAAATACCCGACAATAGTCTACGTCTACGGCGGACCGCACGCCCACAACGTCGAGGCTTCATGGCACTGGGCCAGCCGCTCGTGGGAGACCTACATGGCGCAGAAGGGCTACATCGTCTTCGTCCTCGACAACCGAGGCTCTGAGAACCGTGGCCGCGACTTCGAGCAGGCCACCTTCCGGCAGCTCGGACAGGTGGAGATGAAGGATCAGATGGCAGGCGTGGGCTACCTGAAGTCGCTGCCCTACGTCGATGCCGACCGTCTCGGCGTCCACGGCTGGAGCTACGGCGGCTTCATGACCATCTCGCTGATGGTGAACTACCCCGACGTGTTCAAGGTGGGCGTGGCCGGCGGCCCCGTCATCGACTGGAGGTTCTACGAGGTGATGTACGGCGAGCGCTATATGGACACCCCTCAGCAGAACCCCGAGGGCTACGAGAAGTGTAGCCTCATTGCCCAGGCCAAGAACCTGAAGGGCAAGCTCCAGATTATCACGGGCTACAACGACCGTACCGTCGTACCGCAGCACTGCCTGTCGTTCCTCGATGCCTGCGTCAATGCCGGCACGCAGCCCGACTTCTTCGCCTACCCCGGCGAGGAGCACAACATGCGCGGCCACGCCTCGGTCCACCTGCACGAACGCATCACGCAGTACTTTGAAGACTACTTGAAATAACAATATAACGGCATAACGACAATGAAAATACTACTTTTAGGCAGCGGCGGCCGCGAGCACGCCCTGGCATGGAAGATTGCCCAAAGCCCCAAGTGTGAGAAACTCTATATTGCCCCCGGCAACGCCGGCACATCGGAATGTGGCGAGAACGTGGCGATGAAGGCCGACGACTTCGAGGCCGTCAAGCAGTTCGTGGCCGGCAACGGCATCGGGATGGTGGTCGTCGGACCGGAAGACCCGCTGGTGAAGGGCATCTACGACGACCTGAAGGCCGACCCGAGGACGAAGGACGTGCCCGTTATAGGCCCGTCGAAGGCCGGCGCCGTGCTCGAAGGATCGAAGGATTTTGCCAAGGGCTTCATGCAGCGCCACAACATCCCCACCGCCCAATATCAGACGTTCGACGGCGAGCATCTTCCAGAGGGCCTGGCCTTTCTGGAAACTCTGGAACCTCCTTACGTGCTGAAGGCCGACGGACTCTGCGCCGGTAAGGGCGTGCTCATCCTGCCAACGCTCGACGAGGCCAAGAAGGAACTGAAGGAGATGCTGGGCGGTATGTTCGGGGGCGCCTCCAGCCGCGTCGTCATCGAGGAGTTCCTCAGCGGCATCGAGTGCTCCGTCTTCGTGCTTACTGACGGCCGGCACTACAAGATCCTGCCCGAGGCCAAGGACTACAAGCGCATCGGCGAGCACGACACCGGCCTGAACACCGGCGGCATGGGCAGCGTCTCGCCCGTACCCTTCGCCACCCGAGAGTGGATGCAGAAGGTGGAAGACCGCATCATCCGCCCCACCGTCGAGGGACTGGCTGCCGAAGGCATTGACTACAAGGGCTTCATCTTCTTCGGACTCATCAACTGCGATGGAGAGCCGAAGGTCATCGAGTACAACTGCCGCATGGGCGACCCTGAGACGGAGACCGTCATGCTGCGCCTGAAGACCGACATCGTCGACCTCTTTGAGGGCGTGGCCAACGGCACCCTCGACCAGTACGCCGTCGAGCAGGACGAGCGTGCTGCCGTCTGCGTCATGCTGGTCTCGGGCGGCTATCCCGAAGCCTATAAGAAAGGCTACGAAATAAGCCTCCCCCCCGCCCAAGGAGGGGGAGACAGCATCATCTTCCATGCGGGCACGGCTATGGCTCCCCTCCCTCCGGGGGAGGGGCCGGGGGAGAGGCTTGTTACCAACGGCGGCCGCGTCATCGCTGTCTCGTCCTACGGCAAGGACAAGGCCGAGGCGCTCCAGAAATCGTTCACAGAAGCTCAGAAGATAACCTTCACAGACCGATACTTCCGCCGCGACATCGGCGCCGACCTGTAAGCAATGATCAAACGCACACAGAACCGTGTGGCCGAGAGCCGTTTCACGCTGACGGCCGTCGTGGCATACGCCATTGCAGTATGGATAGCCAGCGGACTGCTCATACCCGCCGTACCCATCACCACGGCCGAACTGCTCCAGGGGGCCTGGGTGCAGTTCGCGTGCTTCCTTATCTCGGCCTACCTCATGGTCGAGCTGAACAACAGCAACGCCCTCATCCGCATCTACAGTCGCACCGTATCCTGCTCGTTCATCGTGCTGCTGTGTGCCGGCTGTTTCCTGTTCAGCTCTCTTGGTGGAGCCATCGTCCAGCTATGCATGGTCGCCGCCTGCATAGCCGCCTTCCACTGCTATCAGAACAAACTGTCGATGGGCTGGACCTACTACACCTTCCTCTGCATCGGGCTGGCCAGCACCGTCTTCGTACAGATACTATTCTACGTGCCGCTACTCTGGTCGATGATGTTCTTCAGGCTCACCTCTCTCAGCTGGCGCACGTTCTTTGCCTCAATCGTCGGACTGCTGACGCCTTACTGGTTTGCCATCCCCGTCCTGCTCTACCAGGGAAGTGCCGACCTGCTGTACCAGCACTTCACCGCCCTGGCCGACTTCCAGATGCCATTTGACTACCGTCAGGTCACGGTCAACGAGCTGCTGCTCTTCGTCTTTGTCGTCGCCCTGGGCATCACGGGCACCGTACACTACTGGCGACAGAAGTCGGCCGACAGCATCCGCATCCGTATGCTCTTCGGCTGCTTCACTCAGATGTGGCTGCTGACGACGGTCTTCATCGTGCTCCAGCCGCAGCACTACGACATACTCATCCGCATCCTCATCATCAACGTCTCGCCGCTCATCGCCCACTTCCTCTCGCTCACCTACACGCGCATCACCAACATTGCCTTCTACGTGATCTGTTCCGTCGCCCTGCTGATGACTCTCTTCAACCTATGGATGCCATCATTGAATTTCTGACCGGCTACGGCTACTGGGGTATGCTGATAGCCGCCTTCCTGGCGGGCAGCGTATTCCCCTTCTCGAGCGAGCTGGTCATGACCGCCCTCATGGCCACCGGACTCGACCCCTGGCAGCTGGCCATCTACGGCACTGTAGGCAATGTCCTCGGCTCCGTCCTCAACTACTGCGTGGGCCGCCTGGGCAAGGTGGAGTGGTTCGAGCGTTACCTCCACGTCAGCCCCAAGAGCATGGAGCGCGCCAAGCGGTTCATGGCGGGGCACGGTGCCTGGATGGGCTTTTTCGCCTTCCTTCCAGTCCTCGGTTCTGCCATCACCTTACTGCTGGGACTGATGCGGGCCAACGTCGTCATCACCTTTGTCGCCATTACGTTAGGCAAGACATTCCGTTATATTATCTTAATTTACGGCGTAGGATTGTTTATATAAATAAATTTATTCGTAACTTTGCAAGCTAAATAAACAACAAAGACAAAGAAGAATGAAACAATTCAGGATCGTGGACAACGTCTGCGGCTGGCTCGCCTTTCTGGTGGCCGCTTTCGTCTATTGCTCCACCATTGAGCCTACAGCCTCCTTCTGGGACTGCCCCGAGTTTATCACCACAGGTTATCGTATGGAAGTAGGCCACCCGCCCGGGGCACCGTTCTTCATGCTTACTGCCAACCTCTTCTCGCAGTTTGCCAGCGACCCGTCGCAGGTAGCCTACTGGGTGAACACCATGAGCGCGCTGCTCTCGGCCACGTGCATTCTGTTCCTCTTCTGGAGCATCACCCACCTCACGCGGCGACTGCTCATTGACCGCTGGGACGAGCTGACCACCGCCAAGCTCATTGCCATCGAGGCTTCCGGCATGGTGGGCGCGCTGATCTATACTTTCAGCGACACCTTCTGGTTCTCTGCCGTCGAGGGCGAGGTCTATGCCTATTCCTCAGCCTTCACCGCCGTCGTCTTCTGGCTCATACTGAAGTGGGAAGACCACGCCGACGAGCCTCACAGCGACCGCTGGCTGGTACTCATCATGTATATGACCGGACTCAGCATCGGTGTCCACCTGCTGAACCTGCTCTGCCTGCCCGCCATCGTCCTCGTGTGGTACTACAAGCGCTTCCCGAATGCCAACGCCAAGGGGTCCATCCTGGCACTGCTCGTCTCGTTCGCCCTCGTGGCCGTCGTGCTCTACGGCGTCGTGCCGGGCATCGTCACCGTCGGTGGCTGGTTCGAGCTGTTCTTCGTCAACACCCTCGGCATGTCGTTCAACACCGGCCTCTATGTCTACATCCTCTGCCTCGCAGCCGTCACCATCTGGGCCATCTACGAGACACAGAGTGCCACCGACCGGAACTGGCGCCGCCAGAATATCGCCTTCATGCTGGCCGTAGCCCTGCTCGGCATACCGTTCTACGGCTACGGCTGGTCGGCCTTCATCATCGGCGTCATCGTGCTGGCCGTGCTGTGGTTCATCCTCAACCACCGCTACCTGCCCTCGGGAGCCACCAAGAAGGCGGCTCTCGTCTCGCCCCGACTGAAGAACACCGCCCTGCTCTGTATGCTCATGCTCATGATCGGCTACTCCACGTATGCCGTCATCGTCATACGCTCCGACGCCAACCCGCCCATGGACCAGAACTCGCCCGAGGACATCTTTACCCTCGGCGACTATCTCGGCCGCGACCAGTACGGCCAGCGCCCGCTGTTCTACGGCCAGGCCTATACGTCTCAGGTGCAGCTCGAGGCCGACGGCCGCTACTGCCGTCCCGTCATGTCGACCGGCAAGCCCGTCTGGCAGCGCAAGGAGAAGGCTTCGAAGGACGAAAAGGACTCCTACTTCATCGTCCGCACCAAGGATGAATACAAGTACGCCCAGAATATGCTGTTCCCCCGAATGTACGATTCCGGCCACACCCAGGACTACGAGTCGTGGATGGGCGGGGTCAGCGGCTCCGAAGTGCCCTACGACCGCTGCGGCGAGAACGTCATGGTCAAGATTCCGTCGCAGTGGGAGAACCTGCGCTTCTTCCTCAGCTACCAGTGCAACTGGATGTACTGGCGCTACTTCATGTGGAACTTCGCCGGCCGCCAGAACGACATACAGGGCCACGGTGAGCTGGAGCACGGCAACTGGCTCTCAGGCATTCCCTTCATCGACAACGCCCGACTTGGCGACCAGTCGCTGCTGCCCGACGAACTCCGCGAGAACAAGGGCCACAACGTGTTCTACTGCCTACCACTGCTGCTCGGACTCATCGGCCTGCTCTGGCAGTCGCTGCGCTGCGGACAGAAGGGCATCAAGCAGTTCTGGGTGGTCTTCTTCCTGTTCTTCATGACCGGTCTGGCCATCGTCTTCTACCTCAACCAGACGCCCGTCCAGCCCCGTGAGCGCGACTACGCCTACGCCGGCTCGTTCTATGCCTTCGCCTTCTGGTGTGGCATGGGCATCGCTGCCATTTACGACCTACTTGCGAAGAAGCTCAAGAAGGACTATGTTGGGCTGGCTGCCGTGATAGGAGTGGCAGGCCTGCTGGTTCCAGTCCAGCCTCGCAGACGTGGGACGACCACGACCGCTCGGGCCGCTACACCTGCCGCGACTTCGGCCAGAACTACCTCATGACGCTCCAGCAGGAGGGCAACCCCATCATCTTCACCAACGGCGACAACGACACCTTCCCCCTGTGGTACAACCAGGACACCGAGGGTGTGCGCACCGACGCCCGCGTCTGCAACCTCTCCTACCTGCAGACCGACTGGTACATCGACCAGATGCGCCGACCCGCCTACGACTCGCCCTCAGTGCCCATCACCTGGCAGCGCATCGAATACTGTGCCGGCACTAATGAGTACGTACAGATAGACCCCAGCCTGAAGCAGGAGGTGCTCGCCCTCTACGAAGAGCAGCCCGAAGAGGCCCGCAAGCAGTTCGGCGACGAGCCCTTCGAACTGAAGAACATCCTGAAGTACTGGGTGCGCTCCACCACGCCTGACTTCCACGTCATTCCCACCGACACGCTCTACATGACCATCGACAAGGAGGCCGTGCAACGCTCGGGCATGATGATTCAGGACTCGATACCCGACCGCATGGTCATCTCACTCAAGGGCAAGAGCGCACTCTACAAGGGCGACCTCATGATGCTTGAGATGATTGACCAGTGCAACTGGACGCGCCCCATCTACGTGGCCACCACCGTCGGCGCTGAGAACTACATGAACCTCGGCGACAACTTCATACAGGAGGGACTCGCCAACCGCATCACGCCCTTCACCACCAAGGACACCGACCTGAAGAACTTCGACACCGCGAAGACCTTCGACAACGTCACCAAGCGCTTCAAGTTCGGCAACGTCAGCCAGCCCGGCATCTATCTTGACGAGACCGTCTTGCGAATGTGCTACACCCACCGCAGGCTGCTCGCCCAGCTTGCTCTCCACTTAGCCGACGAGGGCGAGGACGAGAAGGCCGCACAGATACTGGCACTGGCCGAGAAGGAGATTCCCACCTACAACGTGCCCGCCGACTTCGCCAGCGGCTCGCTCGACATTGCCCGCACCTACGTCGCCATCGGTCAGAACGACAAGGCCAAGGCCTGCATCGACGAACTGTGGCAGAAGTCAAGCCAGTATATGCAGTGGTACTGCTCGCTCAACGGACCGCGCTTTGCCGGCTACCAGCGCGACTGCCAGATGCACCTCTACGTCATGCAGCTCCTTGTGCAGATTGCCGACGACATCGACGAGAAGACCGGCGAGCAATACGCCAAGAAGTTCGAAGGCACGTTCCGAGCCTACCAGGCCAAGGGCGGCAACTTCAGCTACTAATAACCGTAAATCAGTAGAACGAAAGTCGTAAATCCGTAAATAGTAAATAGAATAGGTGTTTATTGAGCAGCCCGCCATATACCTCCGCTGGCTCTATCCACGGGCTCTCTGGAGAATGAACCGTCGCGAACGGTCAGTCTATCTGACCTTCGACGACGGTCCGATTCCGGAGGCTACACCTTTCATCCTCGACGTGCTGCGCCAGCACGGCATCCATGCCACATTCTTCATGGTCGGCGACAACGTGCGCAAGTATCCTGAACTCTACAAGCGCATCATCGACGAGGGCCACCAGATAGGCAACCACACCCATAACCACATCGGCGGCTTTCGCCACTCGCTCCACAATTACAGCTACAACGTCGAGAAGGCGAACGCCTATATCCACGCCCACCTCTTCCGTCCGCCCCACGGCTGGATGCGCATTGCCCAGTACGCCCTGCTCAGCCGGAAGTACAAGGTCGTCATGTGGGATGTCGTCACCCGCGACTACTCCAAGTGGCTCACCGCCGACGACGTCTTCGACAACGTCCGCCGCTACGCCCGCCCCGGCAGCATCATCACCTTCCACGACTCCCTGAAGTCCATCGACAAGCTGCACACCGCCCTCCCCCGGAGCATCGAGTGGCTCAAGCAGCAGGGCTA
>CAJOLE010000070.1 GCA_905235325.1 uncultured Prevotella sp.
TTACAACTATATATAGCGACAGGACGTAAGGACGGAGGGCAATAAGGAGGCTTCCAGGCTGGCTGCGGAGTTGGAACCGACACCTGAACCGACACCTGAACCGACACCTTGGTGGCTGGCGGAAAGTTTGCTGAAAAGGCGGCGGGTTTTGCTGAAAAGGCGATGGGTTTTGGGAAAAAGGCACCGGGTTTTGCTGAAAAGGCGGCGGGTTTTGCGCAAAAGGCGGCGGGTTTTGAGACAAACAGCCTGCCATCCGCCGTATTGTTATTCAGGTTTCATTCGCTTTCGGCGGCTTTCGTGCATTTTTATCCGAAAAGTCTTTGCTATGTCGCAGAAAATGAATAATTTTGCAGGCGATTTCGTAAACGTAGTTTAAAAACCAAATAGAAAATGGCAGAAGTTTTAGAAGTGAAGGAGCTGGACCAGGTTGTCGTCCGCTTCTCAGGAGACTCCGGCGACGGCATGCAGCTGGCCGGAAACATCTTTTCAACCGTCAGCGCAACGGTGGGAAACGGCATCTCGACGTTTCCTGACTATCCCGCTGACATCCGCGCCCCGCAAGGCTCGCTGACGGGCGTCTCAGGTTTTCAGGTACACATCGGTGCGGGCCGTGTCTACACACCCGGCGACAAGTGCGACGTCCTCGTGGCCATGAACGCCGCCGCGCTGAAGACGCAGTACCGCTACGCCAAGCCCGGCGCAACAATCATCATCGACACCGACTCATTCGGCCCGAAGGACCTGGAGAAGGCGCAGTTCAAGACCGAGGACTACCTCGGCGAGATGCAGATCGACCCCGACCGCGTCATCCAGTGCCCGCTGACGACGATGGTGAAGGACTGTCTGGCCGACTCGGGCATGGACATGAAGGCCATGATGAAGTGCCGCAATATGTTCGCACTCGGACTGGTCTGCTGGCTCTTCGACCGCGACTTGCAGCTGGTGGCCAACTTCCTGCGCGAGAAGTTCGCCAAGAAGCCCGCCATCGCCGAGGCTAACATCAAGGTGATTCAGGCTGGCTGGGACTACGGCCACAACACACACTCGTCGACGGTCAGCGTCTACCGCGTGGAGTCGAAGGTGAAGGAGCCCGGCCGATACATGGACATCACGGGCAACAAGGCCACGGCCTACGGCTTCATCGCCGCCGCCGAGAAGGCCGGACTGAAACTCTACTTAGGATCCTACCCCATCACCCCGGCCACCGACGTGCTCCACGAACTGTCGAAGCACAAGTCGCTGGGCGTCATCACCGTGCAGTGCGAAGACGAAATATCGGGCTGCGCATCGGCCCTCGGCGCATCGTTCGCAGGAGCCCTCGGCGTGACCAGCACCTCCGGCCCAGGCATCTGCCTGAAGTCTGAGGCCATGAACCTGGCCGTCATCATGGAGCTGCCCCTCGTCGTGCTCGACGTGCAGCGCGGCGGCCCCGCCACAGGCCTGCCCACGAAGTCGGAGCAGACCGACCTGCTGCAGGCACTCTTCGGCCGCAACGGCGAAAGCCCCATGCCCGTCATTGCCGCCATCAGCCCCACCGACTGCTTCGACGCCGCCTACCAGGCCGCGAAGATGGCCTTGGAGCACATGACGCCCGTCGTCCTGCTGACAGATGCCTTCGTGGCCAACGGCTCCGGGGCGTTCAAACTGCCCGAGATGGGCAAGCTCGACCCCATCAACCCGCCATACGTGCCCGAGGAGCTGAAGGGCAAGTGGACTCCCTATATGCGCGCAGAAAACGGCACACGCTACTGGGCCGTCCCAGGCCGCGAGGGCTTCGCCCACATCCTCGGCGGACTGGAGAAGGACTCTGAGACGGGAGCCATCTCGACGAACCCCGAGAACCACGACCTGATGACGCGCCTGCGCCAGCAGAAAATCCAGAACATCGAGGTGCCCGACCTGGAGGTGGGCGGCGACGTCGACGATGCCGACCTGCTGATTGTGGGCTTCGGCTCCACCTACGGCCACCTGCACTCGGCTATGGACGAGCTGCGCCAGAAGGGTTACAAGGTGGCCCAGGCTCACTTCAAGTTCCTGAACCCGCTGCCCAAGAACACCGCCGCCGTGCTCTCTAAATATAAGAAGGTGGTGGTGGCCGAACAGAACATGGGCCAGCTCGCCGCCTACCTGCGCATGAAGGTCGACGGCTTCGTGCCCTACCAGTTTAATGAGGTGAAGGGGCAGCCGTTCGTGGTCGAGGAACTCGTCAATGCGTTCGAAGAGTTAATTAACAAGAAGTAACAACATAAAACAAAGATTTAAAGATTTAAAAGATTATTCTATGGCTTACGAGAGTGGTAAGGAGACGCATGAGATTATCGGTGCGGCCATGGCTGTCCACCGAGAACTCGGGTGTGGTTTTACCGAAAAGGTGTACCAAGATGCCCTGGAGGTTGAATTACGACATCGCCATATTCCCTTTTTGCGTGAACATCCACTACACGCAACGTACAGAGGAGTAGTACTTAGCACAGAGTTCATACCTGACTTTGTATGTTACGACAATATTATTGTTGAACTGAAGGCTGTGAAAGAGCTGGAGAATATATTTCGTGCTCAGGCTATGAATTATGCTAAAGTAGCAGGTTGCAAAATTGCCGTACTTATCAATTTTGGCGAGACATCGCTAAAGTTTGAACGATACAATATCCATCAAAACGACTTCAATATCTCTAAACGAGACGCGCAGGATTAATCTTTAAAATCTTTAAATCTTTGTTTCAAAAAAAAGGAAATGTTATGAGTAATTACAGTGCACAAGATTATAAGAAAGGACAGCCGCGGTGGTGCCCGGGGTGTGGCGACCACTTCTTCCTGGCTTCGCTCCACAAGGCTATGGCCGAAATCGGCGTCGCCCCTGAGAACGTCGCTGTTATCAGCGGCATAGGTTGCTCGAGCCGACTGCCACACTATATGGCCACCTACGGCATGAATACCATCCACGGACGTGCAGCTGCCATCGCCACCGGCACAAAGGTGGCCAACCCCGACCTGACCGTCTGGCAGGTCAGCGGCGACGGCGACGGACTGGCCATCGGCGGCAACCACTTCATACACGCCAACCGCCGAAACATCGACCTGAACATGATCCTGCTCAACAACCGCATCTACGGTCTGACCAAGGGCCAGTACTCGCCGACCAGCCCCCGAGGCTTCGTCTCGAAGTCGTCGCCCTACGGCACCGTCGAAGACCCGTTCCGCCCCGCAGAGCTGTGCTTCGGTGCCCGCGGCCACTTCTTCGCCCGCTGCGTGGCAACCGACGCCAAGGGAACCGTCGAGGTGCTGAAGGCGGCATACGAGCACAAGGGTGCCTCGGTGACTGAGGTGCTGCAGAACTGCGTCATCTTCAACGACCACTGCCACGACATCGTCTACAACAACGAGGGCCGCAAAAAGAACGCCATCTACGTGCGCCACGGCGAGAAGCTGGTGTTCGGCGAGAACAACGAATATGGACTGGTGCAGCAGGGCTTCGGCCTAAAGGTCGTCGAGATTGGCAAGGACGGCTACACGCTGGACGACGTGCTCACCCACGACGCCCACTGCGAGGACAACACGCTGCAGCTGAAGCTCGCCCTGATGACCCCGGAGGACGGATTCCCCATCGCCCTCGGCGTTATCCGCGACGTGGAGGCCCCGACCTATAACGACGCCGTCTACGCCCAGCTCGCCGAGGTCTCAGCGCAGAAGAAGTACCACAACTTCGCAGAACTGCTGGAGACCAACGACATCTGGGAGGTAAAGTAAGTTTTCTTTTATATCCGTCATATCCGTCACCGTCACGTAGCTCATTGCAAGTCAGTCAGCTACGGCGTGACGGATATGCAAATTTTTGCGTATAGAATTGACAACTCTACTTGGCAACCCCACGGGGGAAAGGCGACGGCGACGGCGCAAATGGCCTTTTTGCGCCGGACGCCGACCAAAAAACCGCCGAAACAAGTCCACGTCTCGCAAAAACTTCGTACCTTTGCGCCCGCTTACCGAGAAATCATTAAAATAGAAAGAAGATATGTTTCATATTTACGAAGGATTCCACTTGGTCGATGCCTACCACAAGATGCGCTTCCAGCGGAAGTATCACCCTGCCGATGGAGCGAAGCGTTTCATCAAGATTCTGATTGTAGCACTGGTCACGCTGCTGCTCTGGAACATGCCCAGCCAATGGTTCGGCATCGAGGGGCTGACCGTCATCCAGCAGCGCATCATCGCCATCTTTGCCTTTGCCACGCTGATGTGGATTCTCGAGATTGTGTCGTCGTGGGCCACGTCGGTGACCATCATCGTGCTCATGCTGCTCTTCTGTTCAGACAGCGGCATTGCGCCGATGGTCAACGAGGAGGAAGTCGGCAAGCTGCTGTCTTATAAGGGGGTGATGGCATCGTTTGCCGACCCCATCATCATGCTGTTCATCGGCGGATTCGTGCTGGCCATCGCCGCTACGAAGACGGGGCTCGACGCCCAGCTGGCCAAGGTGCTGCTGAAACCCTTCGGCACGCGCAGCGAGATGGTGCTCCTGGGCTTCCTGCTCGTCACGGGCCTATTCTCTATGTTCGTCTCGAATACGGCCACGGCCGCCATGATGCTGACGTTCCTCACGCCGGTGTTCCGCCAGTTGCCCCCAGAGGGCAAGGGCCGCATCGCCCTGGCCATGTCCATCCCCGTAGCCGCCAACCTCGGAGGCATGGGCACGCCTATCGGTACGCCCCCCAACAACATCGCCCTGAAGTATCTGAACGACCCCGAGGGCCTGAACTTAGGACTCGGCTTCGGCCAGTGGATGATGTTTATGTTCCCACTCGTCGTCGTGCTGCTGTTCATCAGCTGGCGCCTGCTGCTCAGGTTCTTCCCCTTCACCCAGAAGACCATCGAGCTGAAGATTGACGGCGGTATGCAGAAAGGGGTCCACTCGAAGGTGGTCATCGTCACGTTTATCGTCACTATCCTGCTCTGGCTCTCTGACCGCTTCACCGGCATCAATGCCAATACCGTGGCGCTCATACCCTTCTGCGTCTTTGCACTGACGGGTGTCATCAACAAGCGCGACCTCGAGCAGATAAACTGGAGCGTCATCTGGATGGTGGCCGGCGGTTTCGCCCTCGGATTCGGTCTGAACGCCTCGGGGCTGGCCGCCAACGCCGCCGAGAGCATACCCTTCGGCGACTTCTCGCCACTGCTCATCCTGATGCTCGGCGGTGCCATCTGCTACCTGCTCTCGAACTTCATCTCAAATTCGGCAACGGCAGCCCTGCTCATGCCCATCCTCGCTATCGTCTGCACCGCTATGGGCGACAAGCTCGCCCCCATCGGCGGTACGGGCACCGTGCTCATCGGTGTGGCCATCGCCGCTTCGTCGGCCATGATTCTGCCCATCTCCACGCCGCCGAACGCCCTGGCCTTTGCCACGGGTTATGTCAAGCAGAGCGAGATGTCGAAGATTGGTGTCATCATGGGTATCATCTCGATGGTGCTGGGCTTCGGCCTCGTCTACCTCATGGGGACGATGCACCTGATATAAGCCATAAGTCTTTTCGTAAGGTCTGCCCGTTATATAAGGCGAAGGTCATTTTGCAGGCTGACGAAAGGGTGACCTTAGGTCAAAAAAAAAGAGGGTGTGTCTATTTTGACACACCCTCTTACTTTTATAGGTTATTCCCATCGTACGCCCACCGATAGTAGCTCGCTCCGTGGACGAAGCCGGCACCGAAGGCCGTGAACAGCATGTTGTCGCCCTTCCTCAGGCGCTGCTCATTCTCCCACAGTGCCAGGGGGATGGTGGCTGCCGAGGTGTTGCCGTAATGTTCTATGTTGACGATGACTTTCTCTATTGGCAGTTCCAGACGCTTAGCCACGGCCTCTATGATGCGCATGTTGGCCTGATGGGGCACTACCCACTGGATGTTGTCCTTGTTCAGTCCGTTGCGCTCGGCCACGAGGGCACAGTCGTCGCTCATGTTGGTCACGGCGTAGCGGAACACCGTGCGCCCCTCCTGATAGAGATAGTGCAGACGGTGGTCGACCGTGAAATGGCTGGGCGGGCAGACAGAGCCTCCTGCCTTCAGATGGAGGAAGGGCAGCCCCTTGCCGTCGCAGCGGAAATAGCTGTCAAGGCAGCCGATGTTCTGCTCCTCTGTGGCCTCTACCATGACGGCAGCGGCGCCATCGCCAAAGAGCGGACAGGTCTGGCGGTCCTTATAGTCGACGATGGACGACATCTTGTCGGCACCGATGACCACCACCTTCTTCACGCGACCGCTCTGAATCATCATTGCTGCCTGGTCGAGCGCATAGAGGAAACCGCAGCAGGCTCCCCAGAAGTCGAACGCATAGGCGTTCTTCAGTCCGAGTTTGCCTAATACGATGCTCGCTGTCGACGGGAACTTATAGTCCGCCGTTGAAGTGGCAACGATGAGGGCATCGATGGTGTCAGGGTCAGCATTTGTCTTCTTCAGCAGTTGCCTGGCCGCCTTGCGCGCCATATAGCTGGTGCCGAGGCCCTCCTCTGTCAGCAGGCGACGCTCCTTGATACCGACGCGCGTCATAATCCACTCGTCGTTGGTGTCTACCATGCGCGAGAGTTCCTCGTTGGTCAGGACATAGTCAGGCACGTAGCCGCCAACGCCTGTGATAATCGCGTTGACAGTGCCCATTATTCAGCTACTTCGTCCTCTTTCTTGATAGCTACCTTGCCACGGTAGTAGCCGCAGGTGGGGCATACTGTGTGATACACATAGTAAGCACCGCAGTTAGGGCATACTGCCAGCGTAGGAGCTACGGCCTTGTCGTGAGTACGACGTTTCAGAGTACGGGTCTTCGATTGTCTTCTTTTAGGATGTGCCATTTTGATTTACGATTTAACTATTACAATGTTCTGTTTAACTCTCTAAATTCAGCTCTGCGAGCTTAGCCCATCGGGGGTCTACAGCCTGGTTGGACTCCTCATCGCCGCTTCGGTCGGCTGACAGCTCTTCCAGAGCCTTCGTCATGGCAGGATTGCACTTACCAGTTGCGTGCACGTGCTGGATGGGTATGGCCAATGCTATAAACTCATAGATGAACCATGACGTGTCGAGTATTCCTTCGTTCTCGTCCACGGTCACGGTGTCATCGTCCTCAGAGGCAGTGCTGCCGAGCTTTACCGTCAGGCGGTTGTCAGTCTCTATGGGCTGCTCCATCAGGTCAAGACAGCGGTCGCACACGATGTCTACTGTGCCGACGGTGTGGAACTGCAGTTCGAAAAAGCCGGATGCCTTGCGTATAGACAGCGACACATGCAATGTTCCGCCTTCCACTTCCGTCTGGTCCAGAGCGTCGAAGAAGCCCTTGTCGAGGTCGAATTCCAAGGCTGTCGCCTCAGCCGTCAGCCCTTTCAGGTCTATCTTAAACTGCTCTAAACTACACATATACACACTTTTGGGGTGCAAAGGTACAAAGAAAAGGGGAAACAGCCAAATATTTCCACATTTTTTTTACTTTTTCAACTCTATGCGGAAGGTGGTGCCCTTTCCGACCTCCGACTGTTTCACGAAGATGCGGCCCTTGTGGTATTCCTCGACGATGCGCTTCGCCAGCGACAGGCCGAGGCCCCAGCCGCGCTTCTTCGTGGTGAAGCCGGGCGTGAAGACGTTCTTCAGGTCTTTCTTGCGGATGCCCTTGCCGTTGTCCTCGACCTCGATGACTACGCGCTCAGGCTCGTCGAGCAGCGTCAGCTCGATGCGCCCGGAGCCTTCCATCGCGTCGACGGCGTTCTTGCACAGGTTCTCGATGACCCACTCGAAGAGCGAGGCGTTCATCCTCACACGGACATCGTGGGCGGGCAGACGGCGCACCATCTCCACCTTCCTCGACGTGCGGCGGTCCATATAGTCGACCACGTGGTCGACCACCTCGTTCATCGACGAGTCTACGGGCTCGGGCAGCGACCCGATTTTCGAGAAGCGCTCGGCTATGCGCTCCAGTCGCTTCACGTCCTTCGACATCTCGGGTATCAGGTCGTCCTCGGGGTGCTGTTCCTTCAGTATCTCCACCCAGGCCATCAGGCTTGAGATGGGCGTGCCCAGCTGGTGGGCCGTCTCCTTCGACAGTCCCACCCACACCTTGTTCTGCTCGGCCTTCTTCGACGAGAGCAGGGCGAAGATGGCCACCACGACGAAAATCATCACGATGCCCAACTGGACGTAGGGCCACTGCGTCAGCCGCTTCAGCATCGTCGACTCGTCGTAGCACACCAGCTGGCCTTCAATGCGGATGGTGTCGCCCGCCTGCATCATGCGCCGGGCATAGGCCTCGATGTTCAGCGTGTCGCTGATGTTGCGGTAGTCGTCGATGCCGCCCTCGCTGTTCACCACAATGACCGGGATGGTGTTGTTCGACTGTATCACGTTCAGCACCAGCGTCAGGTCGGTGGTCTCGTCGGCAGTGTTCAGGGTCTGCAGCGCCTCGGCCCACGTCTCCATCTTGGCACGCTCCTCGGCCTGTAGGTCGCGCACCAGGAAGTGAGACACCAGCAGCGACACCACGGCTATCACGACAGCCGCAATGACGAGCAATATCTTCACCTGTCGGATTCTGTCTGTCCATTGCATAGCTGTCTATATAAACGGACGCCCCTACCCTTTTATTGCATCACTGTAGCAGTATCTGGACAATGCGCTCGGCGGTGCGGCCGTCCCAGCGGTCGGGCAGCGCGCTCTGCTTCCAGCGGTCGGCCACCATGTCGGCCACCGCCTCGCGAAGCTTTCCGGCATCGCCGCCGACGAGCACGTTGGTGCCCACGGTGACAGTCTCTTGGTGCTCGGTATAGCTGTTCAGCGTGACGCAGGGGATGCCGTTGAACGTCGCCTCCTCTGCCACGTTGCCGGAGTCGGTGATGACGCCGAGGGCGTGGGCGGTGAGCCAGCCGAACTCTAAGTATGGGAGTGGCTGGTGAAGGGTGAAAGGTGAAGGGTGAAGGGAGGATAGTGAGGAGGAGGGGAGGAGGCGGCCGACCACGTCGAGGGCACCGCCGCGCAAAGGTGCTATAATGGGCACGCCGGCGGCCGCCTCGCCCATCGCCCAGAGCATCTGCCGCAGGCTGCCTTCGTCGCTGAGCAGGGCGCGGCGGTTGAGCGTCAGCACGATGTAGCGGCCTTCCTCGACGTCGATGTCGGGGCGGCGGAAGCGGGGCAGGTTGTGGCGCAGCGAGTCCATCAGGATGTTGCCCACCATATAAGTATTGTCGGCGTCGGCCTGCTCGCGGGTGGCCACGCCCGTGCTCTTGACACCCGCCGTGAACAGATAGTCGGACAGGG
Organism: uncultured Prevotella sp.; assembly: GCA_905235325.1. GTDB lineage: Bacteria > Bacteroidota > Bacteroidia > Bacteroidales > Bacteroidaceae > Prevotella. The sequence goes on from CAJOLE010000070.1 coordinate 9,291, forward strand.
CGTCGATGACAAGCCGGTTCACCTCCTTCGGCATCGAGATGTCGAACGACCGCGTGCCGGCCACAAGATGAGCCAGCCTGACACCCCGCTTCTTGGCAGTGATGGCGGCGGCCATCGTCGAGGCCAGATCGTCGACCACAATGACGACGTCGGCGGCACGGCTGTCCAAGTAGCGGTCGAAAGCACCCATCACCTGCGCCGTAATCTCGTTCAGACTCTGGCTGACGACGCCCAGAAAGACATCGGGCCGCGGCATCTGCAAGTCGTCAAACAGCGACGGCTCCAGCGTCGGGTCGTCGTCGCGCCCGGCATAGACCAGATCATACGCTGCTTCCCCACTCTCACGGATAGCGCGTATCAGCGGGGCTACCTTCACAAAGTTAGGCCGCGCCCCAACGACTATACATATCTTCTTCATCGCTTTTCACTTCCCACTTTTCAATTCTCACTTCCCGCTCACTCTTCCATCAGCTTACGGTAACGGATGCGCTTGGGTTCCTCCAGTCCTAAGCGCTGAGCCTTGTTAACCTCATATTCCGAGTAATTGCCCTCGAAGAAGAAGACGTTGCCCTCGCCCTCAAAGGCCAGGACGTGCGTACAGATGCGGTCGAGAAACCAGCGGTCGTGGCTGATGACGACGGCACAGCCCGCAAACGCCTCCAGGCCTTCCTCCAGGGCTCGCAGCGTGTTGACGTCGATGTCGTTGGTAGGCTCGTCAAGCAGCAGTACGTTGCCCTCCTGCTTCAGCGCAATGGCCAGATGCAGTCGGTTGCGCTCACCGCCAGAGAGCACGCCGCACTTCTTCTCCTGGTCGGCACCGCTGAAGTTGAAGCGGCTCAGGTAGGCACGCACGTTGACGTCGCGCCCGCCCATGCGGATGGTCTCGTTGCCCTGGCTCACCACCTGATAGACGGTCTTCTCGGGGTCGATGTCCTTGTGCTGCTGGTCTACATAGCTCAGACGGACGGTCTCGCCCACGCTGAACGTGCCCTTGTCGGCCTGCTCCATGCCCATGATGAGGCGGAAGAGCGTGGTCTTGCCGGCACCGTTGGGACCGATGACGCCCACGATGCCGTTGGGCGGCAGCGTGAAGTTCAGGTCGCCGAACAGCACCTTCTCGCCGTAGGCCTTGGCCACGTGACCCGCCTCGATGACCTTGTTGCCAAGGCGCGGACCGTTGGGGATGAAGATCTCCAGCTTCTCCTCCTTCTGCTTCTGCTCCTCGTTCAGCATCGACTCATACGAGTTCAGACGGGCCTTGCCCTTGGCGTGGCGAGCCTTCGGAGCCATGCGCACCCACTCTAATTCGCGCTCCAGCGTCTTCCTGCGCTTCGAAGCCACCTTCTCCTCAAGGGCCAGCCGCTGCGACTTCTGCTCAAGCCAGCTCGAGTAGTTGCCCTTCCAGGGAATGCCCTCGCCGCGGTCGAGCTCCAGAATCCACTCGGCCACGTCGTCGAGGAAGTAGCGGTCGTGGGTCACGGCAATCACCGTGCCCTCATACTGCTGCAGGTGCTGTTCGAGCCAGTCGATCGACTCGGCATCGAGGTGGTTGGTAGGCTCATCTAAGAGCAGCACGTCGGGCTTCTGCAGCAACAGGCGACAGAGAGCCACGCGGCGCCGCTCACCGCCGCTGAGGTTCGCCACAGGCCAGTCGCCCGGCGGACAGTTCAGCGCAGCCATCGCACGCTCCAGCTTCGAGTCCATGTTCCAGGCGTCGGTGGCATCGATGATGTCCTGCAGCTCAGCCTGACGGCCCATCAGCTTGTCCATTTTGTCGGCATCCTCATAGTATTCGGGCAGTCCGAACTTCTGGTTGATGTCGTCATACTCTGCCAATGCGTCATACACGTGCTGCACGCCCTCCATCACGTTCTCCTTCACCGTCTTCGTCTCGTCGAGCGGCGGGTCCTGCGGCAGGTAGCCCACCGTGTAGCCGGGACTCCACACCACCTGCCCCTGAAACTGCTCGTCAAGACCGGCGATGATTTTCATCAGCGTCGACTTGCCGGCACCGTTCAGGCCGATAATGCCGATCTTAGCCCCGTAGAAGAAACTGAGGTAGATGTTCTTGAGCACTTGCTTCTGGTTCTGCTGGATAGTCTTGCTCACTCCGACCATCGAGAAGATCACTTTCTTGTCGTCAACTGTTGCCATACGCTATTTTGTTTTGTGTGCAAAGATACAAATAAATTCGGAAAACTGTATCGCCATTGACAAAAAAAGTATTCGGCACAACAGGCATTCGCCCAACGACTCCTAAAACCCGCCGCCTTTCAGCCAAAACCCGCCGCCTTTTGCCAAAAACCCGCCGCCTTTTGAAAACTCCACGCAGTATAACATTCCCTTTCCGTCAGCCACCCAAGGTGTAGGTTCAGGTGTAGGTTCGTAGTCCCAGACTGGCCGATCAGCCTCCTTTACGGCGTCCCCCCCTACCCCTTGTCTACCTATATATAGTTGTCATTCACACTTTTTATCCTACACTCCCTACACTTCCTACACCTAAAAAAATTCAACAGGTGTCGCAAGTGTAGGAAGTGTAGGATATTTACTGCTATTCACAACTATACGGCCAACATCAGCGAATCCACATCGATCGTCACTCTGTCTTCTGACAGTTAGACGGTCAGACGAATAGAAGTTCGTCTGACCGTCATACAACGGAAAAGCCCCGGGGAATATGTTTCCACCGGGGCTCTCATCTTAAAAGAAGGCGGCCTCCTACTCTCCCGCATTGCATTG
>CAJOLE010000071.1 GCA_905235325.1 uncultured Prevotella sp.
AAGGAGGGGGTGTTTAGATACATGAAGAGACAGAAATGCAGCAAGACAAAGAAAAAAGAATAGTAGATTTGCAGGACTTCGTTCCTCAACGCTCTTCAACACCTAAACAGGTAACCAAACATCCCTCCCTTTGGGAGGGCTTGGGAGGGCCTGCTGGCTTGGGAGGGCCTGCTCCTGCTGCTCCTTCTCCTCCTCGCTGGGCTACTGCTGACGCACAGGCCTATACTACTGTTGAAAACAACGCTATCAAGAACAGGAAAGTGATGACTGTTGCAGAGCAGACTCTCTGGGGACAACTTCGTGGCAATAAACTTGGGGCGCGTTTTCGTCGTCAGCATGTCATAGGGATGTATATCGCTGATTTCGTGTCGCTCAGGAATCATTTAATAATAGAGGTGGATGGTGAGTATCATTCTACACCAGAACAGTTGTTGTTGGATGCTGAACGCACAAGATACCTCCAGGGGAAAGGCTTTAGGGTCATCAGATTTACCAATCAAGAAGTCTTAACGGATATTGAGTCCGTCATGTCAAAAGTAATAAAATCATTATTCTCAAAAACAAGTAACCAAACATCTCTTCTTTCGGAGGAACTTGAGGTGACTTGTCGTAAATTATGTAACCAAACATCCCCTCCTTCGGAGGGGCTTGGGGAGGCCTTATGAAAAAGATACTATTATTAGGCTCAGGCGAACTGGGCAAGGAGTTTGTGATTGCCGCTATGAGGGCCGGCCAGTATGTAATAGCCTGCGACCGCTACGACAATGCACCGGCCATGCAGGTAGCCGACGAGCGCGAGGTGTTTAATATGCTCGACGGCGACGCGCTCGAAGCAATCGTCAACAAGCATCGGCCGGACATCATCGTGCCCGAGATTGAGGCTATCCGTACCGAAAGGCTCTTCAAGTTCGAGGAGCAGGGTGTCCAGGTGGTTCCGTCGGCCCGTGCCGTCAACTACACCATGAACCGCCGCGCCATCCGCGATCTGGCAGCAAGGGAATTGGGGCTGCGAACGGCCAAGTACTTCTATGCCAAGACCTTCGACGAGTTCAAACAGGCGGCCGATGAAATCGGATTCCCCTGTGTGGTGAAGCCCCTGATGTCGTCGTCAGGTCACGGCCAAAGCTACGTCCACAACGACTCGGAACTTGAGACTGCCTTTCGCGAGGCGATGGAAGGCTCGCGTGGCGACGTGAAGGAGGTCATCATCGAGGAGTTCATCGACTTCGACTCAGAGTTTACGCTCCTGACCGTCACCCAGCAGCACGGCTGGCCCACACTCTTCTGCCCGCCTATCGGTCACGTCCAGAAGTCGGGCGATTATCGTGAGTCGTGGCAGCCCTACAAGATTTCTGACGAGGCACTGAAGCAGGCTCAGATGATGGCCGACAAGGTGACTCGTGCGCTGACTGGCGCAGGCATCTGGGGCGTGGAGTTCTTCCTGACGAAGCAGGGCGAGGTAATCTTCTCAGAATTGTCGCCACGTCCGCACGACACGGGAATGGTGACGCTGGGCCACACCATCAACCTGTCGGAGTTCGAGCTCCATCTGCGCGCTGTCCTCGGATTGCCCATCGCCGGCATTCATCTGGAGCATGCAGGAGCCTCGGCGGTTATCCTGTCGCCGGCAGAGGCTTCCACGCCTGTTGACCGCTCGTTGCTGCCCTACAATCTGGAGACTGCATTGCAGGAAGACCGCACCCGCATCCGCATCTTCGGCAAGCCCGAGGCTCATAAAGGTCGCCGCATGGGTGTCGTGCTCTGCTACGGCGAGGTGGGCGACGATGTCGAAGCCTTGCGTGATAAAGCTAAACGACTGGCCAAAACCGTGTTGGGGACGGACCCTTATGCGAAGTTGAGGTGAGGGCCTCCCCAAGCCCCTCCGAAGGAGGGGGTGTTTAGATACATGTAGCAATGAATAAATACGATAATATAACAGAAGTAGGTAACCAGCGAAGTTGAGGTGAGGGCCTCCCCAAGCCCCTCCGAAGGAGGGGGTGTTTAGATACATGAAGGGAGGTGGTGGCCTCACCAAATAGATGTAGCAATGAATAAATACGATAATATAACAGAAGTAGGTAACCAGACATCCCCTCCTTTGGAGGGGCTTGGGGAGGCTCTCACCCTCCCCAAGATTACCGACCCTCGTGGCAACCTGACGGTGGCCGAGGCGCAGTCGATGGTGCCGTTCGACATCAAGCGGGCCTACTGGGTCTATGACGTGCCGGGAGGCGAGAGTAGGGGAGGGCACGCCCACAAGCGGCTGAAGCAGTTTGTGGTGGCGCTGAGCGGCTCGTTCACCGTCACCCTCGACAACGGCTACGAGCGCCGCACGGTGCTGCTGAACCATCCTTGGCAGGGGCTGCTCATCGATGTCAACACGTGGCGCACGCTCGATGATTTCTCATCAGGAGCCGTCTGCCTCGTCTTGGCCTCGGAGCATTATGAGGAGGACGACTATATCTACGACTACGATGAATTCCTGAAATACGTAGGATGTTCGAAATAAGGCGATACACCCAAGCAATGGCCGACGAGTGGAATCGGTTCGTGGCCGCGTCGAAGAACGGAACGTTTCTCTTCGACCGCCGTTTCATGGACTACCACAGCGACCGCTTCTGCGACCATTCGCTGATGGTCTTCTCTGACCGTCGGCTCTACGCTCTGCTCCCTGCCAACGAGAAGGGCGACACGCTCGTCTCGCACGGCGGGCTGACCTACGGCGGGCTGGTGATGGACAGCCGCTGCTCGGCCAAGGGCGTGCTCGACGCCTTCGCCGCCATCAACGACTACCTGCGTGCCAACGGTTTCCGTCGCGTCGTCTACAAGGCCGTACCCTGGATCTACCATCGGCTGCCTGCCGAGGAAGACCTCTACGCCCTCACTGCCGTCTGCCGCGCCCGCCTCACCATTCGCGACATCTCCTCGACCATCGTCGGCACCCGCCGGCTGAAGTTCACCGAGTCGCGCCGTTCCGGTCTCCGCAAAGCCCTGAAGTCCCAGTTTCGCCTAAGTGCATCGACCGCCTTCGACGACTTCTGGCAAATCCTCAACGACAACCTCCGGCAGAGGTACGCTGTCGGCCCAGTCCATACAGCCGACGAACTGCGCCTGCTGCAAAGCCGCTTCCCCGACCAAATCAAGCTCTGGCTCGTCTGCGACGGCGAAACGCCCGTTGCCGGCACCCTGCTCTTCCTCACCCCCCAGGTGCTCCACACGCAGTACATCTCCGCAACGCCATACGGCAAGGCCCACGGTGCGCTCGACCTGCTCTTCAACCATCTCATCAATGATGTCTACGCCGACTATCCCTATATCGACTTCGGCAAGTCTACCGTCAACCACTCTGCCGACCTCAATCCCCAGCTCATCTTCCAGAAGGAGGGCTTCGGCGGCCGAGCCGTCTGCTACGATACCTACGAATACACACTATAAGCACTCCCCATTTCCCGCTATGATAGACTATCTGCCCCTGAAGCGCATCAACGCCCGTCACAATACAGAGATTCGCGAAGCCATCAGCCGCGTGCTCGACTCCGGCTGGTATCTGAGGGGAGAAGCCACCCGCCGCTTCGAGCAGCACTATGCCGAGTACATCGGCACTGCTCATTGCATCGGCTGCAGCAGCGGACTCGATGCACTGAAACTCATCCTGCGCGCCTATATCGAGATGGGCATCCTGCACGAGGGCGACGAGGTCATCGTGCCTGCCAACACCTTCATTGCCTCTATCCTCGCCATCACAGCCAACCGTCTTACCCCCGTCCTCGTTGAGCCACGTCTCGACACCTTCCAGATTGACGACACCCTCATTCCGCAGGCCATCACTGAGCGCACCAAAGCCCTAATGATTGTCCACCTCTATGGCCGATGCGCCTATTCCGAACGCATTGCCGCCCTCTGCCGCCATCACAGCCTGCTCCTCATCGAGGACAACGCCCAGGCTCACGGCTGCCCCCCTGTCGGCCGTGCTGCGGCGTTGCCGCAGCCAAGAACCGGCTCCCTCGGCCACGCCGCCGCTCACAGCTTCTACCCCGGCAAGAACCTCGGAGCCCTTGGCGACGGCGGCGCCGTGACCACCAACGACGCCCTACTGGCCGAAACCGTCCGCGCCCTGGGCAACTACGGCAGCCTGCAGAAATACGTCCACTGCTACCAAGGCTACAACTCCCGCCTCGACGAACTGCAGGCCGCCGTGCTCGACGTGAAGCTGCGCTACCTCGATGCCGACAACGAGCGCCGCCGCGACATTGCCACCTATTATATAAACAATGTAAAGAACCCAGCCTTGACGCTCCCCGCGCCCTCAGAGAGCGTCTACCACATATTCCCCTTGCTCACCTCCTGGCGCGACCGCCTGCAGACCTATCTGAGCGAGAATGGTATCGAGGCACCGATTCACTACCCCATTCCGCCTCACCGCCAAGCCTGCTACCGTGAGTGGAACACCCTCCGGCTGCCCGTCACCGAGCAGATCTCAGCGCAGGAACTCTCCATCCCTTGCCATCAGGCAATGACCGACGGCGAAGTAGAGACCGTTGTCAGCGCCCTCAACCGCTTCGCAGGATAATACCTCCCCCGCTGTCATCGCTGTCAACGGTAGCCAATCGCTTGGACTCCAGCTCATAGTTTCTGGCTGACGAGGGAGAAGTAAATGTTATGGCAGGAGCAGGATGGTGGCCGAGCGCGCCGCCTGAGCTCCCATCACCAGCACCTGGGCGATGTCGGCCGTCTTCGACGGGCCGCTGATGAACGTGCCGTAGCCGTAGTCGTTGAACTCGATGCGGCGGTATGCCTCGTGCATATTGCTGACGATCTGCGACTTCGGCAGCAGGATGACGAGGTTCTCAGAGATGAAGCACACGGCCTTCTCCTTCATTGTCTGGGGAATCCACACGCAGGCATTCTCGGCCACACCGAAGGTGCCGCGGATGATGCCGACATCGGTGCCGTTGAGGGCCTGTGCGCTGTCGACGTTGTCAGGGTTGCGCGTGGCAATGGTCACTTCGGGCAGGTTCGACGCTATCTCCTTGGCATCAGGGTACAGCTCGCGAATGAGCGTGTTGATGTCCTGCCCGGCTTTCACCTCGACCACGTGGCCGCCTACGCTCTCGGTCATCTTGATGAACTGCTCCAGCGGGTTGGGGTAGGTGATGGCGCGGATGTCGCTCAGGTCGGGCATGTCAAACTGCTGCTTGACGTTCGCCCGGTATTTTTTCAGTATGTCTTCTTTGGTGCTCATAATTGTAAGGCCTCCCCAAGCCCCTCCGAAGGAGGGGATGTTTGATTACATGTTGGGGAATCTTTTAAACGGTTATCATTTTAATAAAGTTATTCTCTTATTCTGCCTTCTTCATCATTTCAGACATCCCCTCCTTTGGAGGGGCTTGGGGAGGCCAAATCCTTAATGATGCTATGGAACGGCTTCTTCGGGAACTTCATCATCTCGTGCCCCTCGGCCCAGGGGTTCAGCTTCATGTTCATGATGAACGGCGGAATGATGTTGGCTATGGGCGATACGGCGGTGGCCATCTTGTAGAGAGCGGGGCTGCCGTAGAGCACCGACATACCGCGGCACATCAGCTTCTTCTCGGGATTGGCGGTGCCGAACTCGTCGAGCTGCTGCCGCCACTTGTAAATCTGGTCGCCCAGGTCAATCTTCACGGGGCACACCGTCTGGCAGCTCAGGCACAGAGTGCAGGCAGAGACGTTGCCGGAGTGCTGCTGCGTGTTGCGCAGCATACCGAGGTTGATGCCCACGGGGCCGGGGATGAAGTAGCTGTAGGAATAGCCGCCTGAACGGCGATAGACGGGACAGGTGTTCATGCACGAGCCGCAGCGGATGCACTTCAGCACCTCCCAGTGGTCGGGGTTGCCTATCCACTCCGAGCGGCCATTGTCGACCAAGATGATGTGCATCTTTCCCGCCGTGGGGCGCGCCTTGCGGAAGTGCGAGGTGTAGGTGGTCGTCGGTTGGCCCGTGCCTGCTCGGCAGAGCATACGCTGGAAAACGGCGAGACAGTCGTAGTCGGGGATGACCTTCTCAAGTCCGATGGCGGCAATGTGCAGCTTGGGGCACGACGTCGACATGTCGGCATTGCCCTCGTTGGTGCATACCACGATGTCGCCCGTTGCGGCAATACCGAAGTTGGCACCCGTCATGCCTGCGTCGGCCGTCAGGAATTCATTGCGCAACGAGAGGCGGGCACGGTAGGTCAGGTACGTCGGGTCGTGGTTGCCCTTCTCGTCGCTGATGCCCTTCTCCTCGAACAGTTCGCCCACGTCGTCGTGGTTCAGGTGGATAGCGGGCATGACGATGTGTGAGGGCTTCTGACCCTTCAGCTGGATGATGCGCTCGCCGAGGTCGGTCTCAACCACCTCGATTCCATGTGCCTCTAAGTAGGGGTTCATCTCGCACTCCTCTGTCAGCATCGACTTCGACTTCACCATCTTCTTCACCCCGTGCTCGCTCAGGATGCCGTAGACCGTCTCGTTGAACTCCTGCGCATCCTTCGCCCAGTGTACCACGCACCCGTTTTTCTCGGCGTTGGTTGCAAACTGGTCCAGATATTCGTCCAGGTGGGTGATGGTGTGGCGCTTGATGGCCGAGGCCTTCTCGCGGAGCTGTTCCCACTCGTCGAGACCCTGAGCCATGTTGTCGCGCTTGGAGCGTACGGCCCAGAACGTGGCATCGTGCCACTTAGCGTACTCCTGGTTCTTCAGGAACTCCTTGGCTGCTTTGCTATGCTGTGTACTCATCTTGTGTATTTTCGATTTGCTGGTTACTATTTACAAGCCTGACGCGAGAATCTCGACGACGTGCCTGAACTGGATGTTGAGACCCTGCTTGCGCGCTACGCCGGCCATGTGCATCAGGCACGAGCAGTCTGGGCCGGTCACGTACTCCGCGCCGGTCTCGATGTGACGCTCCACCTTATCCTTGCCCATCTGAGCCGAGATGGCGGTCTCCTCGACGGAGAACATTCCGCCGAAGCCGCAGCACTCGTCGGGGCGCTCAGGCTCAACTACCTCGATGCCGTCGACAAACTGCAGCAGATCTTTGATTTTGTTGAACTTCTCAACGTGCATCTCGCTGGGCGAGCTGAGTCCGAGCTCGCGGACGCCGTGACATGAGTTGTGCAGGCTCACCTTGTGGGGAAACGAGCCTAAGCGCTGCTTCACCTTCACCACGTCGTGCAGAAACTCTACTACGTCCATCGCCCGCTTGGATACTTCGCATTCATGGTCAAGCAGCCGGGAGTAGTTGATGCGCACGAACGCCGTACACGAGACACTCGGTGCCACCACATAGTCGTAGCCCCTGAACTTCTCGTCGAACGTCTTGGCCAGTGGAATGGCCTGCTTCTCAAAGCCCGCATTGGCCATCGGCTGGCCGCAGCACGTCTGGTTCTCCGGGTACTCCACGTCGAGCCCCAAGTGCCGCAGCAGTTTGTAGGTTGCCACGCCTACCTCTGGGTAAACCGCATCGACGTAGCAGGGAATAAACAGTCCGATCTTCATATCTTTATCTTCTTTACTTTTTTACTTTTCATCTTAAATCACGTGCAGACCGAGGAATACCATCAGTCCGTTCATCAGAATCCAGAAGACGGCGAAGGGCAGCGTCTTGCGCATAATGTCACCATCCTGACCCTCCATGTCGCAGGCAGCAGTAGCAATGGCAATCGACTGCGGCGACAGCAGCTTGCCGCCCTCCGAGCCAGCACAGTTGGCTGCTGCCAGCCAGTTGGTCTCGTTGCCGCTGACACCGAAGAACTGCGCATCGTTGACTAAGCCAAGCTGGCCGGCGGCTGCTGCCTGCAGCTTGCCGAACAGGATGTTGGCTGACGTGGCCGAGCCCGTAACGAATGTGCCGATGGAGCCGATGAGCGGCGCAAAGAATGGATAGGCTGCACCCGTCATGGCCACGAGTCCGGTGGCGATGGACAACGTCATGCCTGTATTGTTCATCAGCGAAGCCAACGCAACAAGACAGCAGATGGTCAGTGCCGTCTTCTGAAGGTTGTAGGCTGTCTTGCCCAGAAGTTTCATCAGCCGACCGAAACTCAGCCCTTGGATCAGCCCGCCGATCATGGCTCCGAGGAACACCATGAGTCCAGCGTTTGAAAGCCAGCCGAAGGTGAACGTGTTTCCGATGGTGGGCATGTCGAACTTCGTTACCAGCGTAGACTTCAGCATGGCATTGATACCCGGACAAATCTTGCTCGAAATAAGGATGAAGAAAATGATGAGGCCATAGACGCTCCAGGCACGGATGGTCTTAACGGCACCAAACTTCTTCTTCTCCACATGAACCATGTCACTCTCGGCCTTATGTCGCAGGAAGAGCTTGTTGTAGATGAGCATGGCGATGATGCTGCCCACACTGCCTAAGATGGCGGGTGTCTCCGGACCGAGGAAGTAGGCACAGCTGAACTGGATAAGAATGCTGAGTGTGCCGACGAACAGCGCTAATGTCAGGTTCTTCAGAACCTTCGTCTTGTCCGTCATCATGAGAATCAGGAACGGCGTGATGTAAAACATCAGTGACAGCTGTATTATAATATAGGTGGAAATCTCGCAGAGCATCTCGTGGCTGGCCATTCCACCAGTCAGTTCGCCTGCCACCTCGTTGGCAAGGGTCGTGGCTGGAAGACCAACGGCACCGAAACCGACGGCAACTGTATTGGCCACCAAGCAGATGACGGCTGAGAACATCGGCTTGAAACCTAACCCGATGAGGATGGCCGCAGGAATGGCCACAGCCGTGCCGAAGCCCGCCATGCCTTCGAGCACGCCGCCGAAGCCCCAAGTCAGTAGCAGCACCAACAGGCCTTTGTCGCTGGTCAGCTGGATGAACTGCGTCTTGATGGTCTCAATCTCCTTTGTCTCGCAAAGGATGTTGTAGCTGAAGATGGCGCAGATGATAATTAGGATAATGGGGAAGCAGGCTTTTAGGAAACCTTCGACAACGGACCAGAGCGTGATGCCGTAGATGCTGACATCGGCGTACTTCTCAGGAACGATGCCTAAAGCGGGTGCAGCAAACAATGCCAACAAAATGGTGAGTATGAGCGTGATTAGTGCGCTCTTCCAGCCTGAAACTTTAAGACCCATCATTAAGATAAAGAGAAGAACAATGGGTACGACGGAGATAATTGCTGCCATAGGATTAGTAGTGTAAGGTTAAATATTAGATAGCCGTTGCAAATTTACAAAAAAAATCGGATAATCTTTAATTTTTTTCTAAAAAAAAGCAAAATACCCGAGAAATTGTGTATCTTTGCGGAAAATATATGGACTATGGCTGACAACACCATTGCTTTCTCAATGGCGGAGCTTGAAGGCACGCTGGCCTTCCTCGCGGAGGTGACAATGAAAAAGCTTCTCGACAACAGGCATGAGGTATCGGCAATCGAAGAAGAGTGCCGAGAACCTCACATGGTAAAGAGAGTGTACGACACCAAATATTATTAACAAATATATGATTATGAAGAAAAGATTTCTGGCAATTGCTTTAGTGGCTTTCTCTCTGAATATCTGTGCACAGGAGAAGACCACGAAATGGTATGACAACATCAAGTTCAGCGGATATGGTATGTTGCAGTATCAGGCTGAAGACAAGGAAGATGGCGAGCACAATGAGTTCAACCTGCGTCTGGCTCGTTTCATCCTTGATGGCAAGATCGGTGAGTTCGACTACCGGGCGCAGATCCAGGGTACCAATGTGAAAGGCCCAGGCGAGCCTACTGTGCAGCTTGTTGATCTTTACGCCGAATGGGCAAAGCACAAGGAGTTTCGTGTGAAGGCTGGCCAGTTTAAACGCGCATTCACTTTTGAAAATCCTACTCATCCTATCACGCAAGGTTGGTACTCTTATGCCATGGTTATCAATAACCTCTCGGGATTTGGCGACCGTACCGGCGAGAAGTCTTCAGGAGGACGTGATATCGGTCTGCAGGTGCAGGGCGACCTCTTGCCTGATGGCAATGGGCGTCGGTGGTTGCATTATCAGGTTGGTGTCTACAATGGTGAGGGTATCAACCAGAAGGATAAGGACCAGCGTAAGGATGTCATTGGTGGACTGTGGGTGATGCCGGTTGCTGGTGTGCGTGTCGGTGCATTCGGATGGACAGGAAGTCGGGCTGACATTGGCGGGAAGAATCGCTATGCGCTGTCGGCAGAATATGACAAGGATGAGTACACTTTCCGCGCTGAATATCTGCACAGTCAGGGAATGGGAGCCAATCCGTCTCTTGGCGATAAGGCCGACGGTTGGTACGCCTTTGGCATTGTTCCAGTTGTCAAGAGCAAGCTGCACGCAAAAGCTCGCTACAATTGTTACCGCAAGGCCAAGGAGTGGGACTCGTCGAAGACTATGTACGAAGTTGGCCTGAACTACTTCTTCACCAAAAACTTGCAGTTGAATGCTGAGTATGCTCGTGTCAACGACCGCTCGATTGCCGACCCTGATAAGCATAACTACAACTTCGTCGACGTAGAACTTGACTTCCGCTTCTAAAAAAATCTTATATTTGAGGATAAAATGATACGCATTATCTCAGAATTGTGTACCTTTGTTCCCGAATAATTTTTTTAATAATATCAAACAATGGACTACGAAGAATTTACAACCGCTTATGCGAGAGAAAGAGAATTAGAAATGTCGTCAGCCTTCCCCGTGTTGATGCGTAAAGTCTATCTGTGGATGACTTTGGCTTTGGTAATCACGGGATTCACTGCCTATTATGTCGCACACAACGAGACGTTACTGACTGCGCTTGTTTCCAATCAGATCCTTTTTTGGGGATTAGTCATTGGTGAGTTTGCACTGGTCATTGGATTGAGCGCTGCTATCAATAAGCTGTCGCTCACCGTGGCTACGCTGATGTTCGTCATATATTCTTTGGTTAACGGTGCCACGCTGTCGTTCATCTTCCTCCTTTACACTTATTCCAGCATTACTAACGTGTTCTTCATTACGGCAGGAACTTTTGCCGTTATGGCACTATTTGGCTATTTCACCAAGGCTGACCTTTCTTCGATGGGGAAAATCTTGATGATGGCTCTGATTGGCATCATCATTGCGACCATCGTAAACATTTTCACCAAGAGCGAGGGACTGGCAATGATTCTTAATTATCTGGGTGTTCTGGTCTTTGTCGGATTAACTGCCTACGATTCACAGAAGATTAAAAAAATGATGATGGCTGCTCCAGATGCAGGAGAAGTGGCACAGAAGATGGCACTGTTAGGAGCCCTAACACTCTATCTCGACTTCATTAACCTCTTCCTATACCTCCTACGTATTTTTGGGACAAGAAGAGATTAAATCCTATCAATAATCTTAGCCATTGCCTGCACTTTATATTATATAATAAGGTGTAGGCAATGTCTTTTGTAAACAATCCCGAAAACTTTTGTGCTTTTTGAAAAATAATTGCCGAAAAGTTTGGAGCGTATCAGAAAAAGCCGTACCTTTGCATCCGCTTTCGCTCAAAAACGTGGGCGTCGGCACAAAAGATAGAGTTCTTTGAAAGAATTTCCATAAACAGACAAGTAGTACAAGAAGCGAGTGCCGCGCTATGCGGCACTTGGGTAAAAGAACGAACCGTCAAGTTGACTGCGGGTGCTCTGCACCCTGCCAGTCACAGAGAAAACGGACAGTCGTCCTGGGCACAGAAGAATTCCGATTAGGAATAAAGATATCTTTACAATGAAGAGTTTGATCCTGGCTCA
>CAJOLE010000072.1 GCA_905235325.1 uncultured Prevotella sp.
CCTAAGAGCATGCCAGACACGTTTCAGCAATGGTCTACTGGAAGGTACCGTCAACAAGGCCAAGGCCATCAAGAGAGGAATGTACAACAGGGCAAATGCTGATGTACTTAGGGCCAAGATGATATACGCAGGCTTAAAATGGGACTGGAATTACCACCTAAATTGACGCAGAACCAAAATATTCCAGAAATCGGCATAAATCAGAGATTATTTTGTGACAATTTTAAACTAACGTAATACGCCTGACTTTTTAAAGTGGGCTCAATTGTTAATATTTGACCTATAGGTCTTATTTTGAGGTCTCGTCGCTTATTCCTCGACCGCTGCCTGCGCGGCGGCGAGGCCATTAAACAGGCACGGGAGGCAAAGAATCTTACCCAAGCTGAACTGGGAGAGAAGATGGGGGCAAAGGTCACAGGTGTGCAGGATAGAAAGTGGAAAGAGCATCAGCCTCAGTTCTGTGATGCGTGCATTCCGAGTCTTTCATGTTCTCGTGACTTGCTGGTATTTAATAAAAATGGGACTCTTGTGGAATCCCATTTAGTGATTCCGTTGGGATTCGAACCCAAGACCCACAGCTTAGAAGGCTGTTGCTCTATCCAACTGAGCTACGGAACCAAAAGCGGGTGCAAAGTTACACATTTTCTGCGATTCTTCCAAATTTCAAGCCTGAAATCTTATAAAAGTTCGGTCGTCGAATGAATCATTGCCTGTCATGAAGCCCTTTGTGGCTTTGAAAGTGTCGATATTCAGCGGGTCCTGCTCTTTCTGCTGCTGCAGCCGTGACTCGCTTTCGGCAAGAGTGGGGCAGAGGAAGGGGTAGCCGTCGGTGGCAAGGACAATCTCCCAGGGCTGGAAGTCGAGCGTGATGACGGGTACCTTCTGTTCGGGTATGGGGAATCCGTCGATGACGGCATAGGTGACATTCTGGTTGCGCATCTCCTGCAACATCCGGGGGATGACGGAGCGGCGGGCTACATCGTCGGTCAGGAGGCTCGAGGCAGTGACGCCTTCAGCCGTCAGTCGTCGTATGGCGGCAGCGCGCTGTTCGGCCAGCTGCTGTTCGTAGGGTTTCGGATTCTCGTAGAGCTGTCCGCCGATGAGACACTGGCAGTCGCCCACGAGCCACACTTCGCGTCGCATACGGCTGAAGATGGCAGCCGAGGCGGTGAGGCGTTCTTCGGGATGTTCGTGCAGACGGCTGATGACTTCGTCCTTGTTGCGTTTCCAGAAAGGGATATAGTGCTTGCGGATGGCAGCGGTGACACCCACGCAGAACTGGTGGGATGAGTAGTTCCTGGGCATGTCGCGAATAAAGGATGCAATGATGCTCATGGCAAAGCGGCCGTTTGACATACGGCGGCTGTATCTGCGCGTGGTCTTCGACGTAGAGCCGTCGATGACGGCAATGAAGTCGTCAGTGACGACGATTCCGTCCTCGCTTTCCTTCGCGGGGTTTTTCGGAACGAGATTTTGTTCGATTATTGTCATGCTTGTTTTCCTTATACCAGAAGAAGTACTGACGTTGGGCTTCTTTCTCTTTTGGTGTCTTTGCACTGAAGACCGGCTCCAGCGTATAGGGGTCGTAGCCGGTGTACCACATCTCGGTGGCTATGGTCATCGGCGTTGGGGTGAAGTCCTGGACCTGCTCGAGATGGAATCCGAGACGGCGGGTGATGGCTGCGAGTTGAGCCATATCCTGCTCATGGCAGCCAGGGTGGCTGCTGATGAAGTAGGGGATAATCTGCTGGTTCAGGTGCTCCTCGCTGCAGATGTGGTCAAAGATGCGCTTGAAGTCCTCAAACTGCCGGAAGGGCGGCTTGCGCATCAGCCGCAGCACTTGGTCGCTGGTATGCTCGGGGGCGACCTTCAGGCGGCCGCTGACGTGGCGGGTGATGAGTTCGCGGGTGTACTCACGGGCAGCCTCGTTGGCAGCCTCGTCCTTGCTCTTATACAATAACAGGTCGTAGCGCACACCGCTGCCTATGAAGCTCTTCTTGATGCCGGGCAGGGCATCGACGGCCCGGTAGATGTCAATCAGTCGCGCGTGGTTGGTGTCGAGGTTCGGACAGATCTGGGGGTGAATACAGCTGGGGCGCTTGCAGCGCTCGCAGGCACTGAGGTTGCGGCCGTGCATACCGTACATATTGGCCGAAGGTCCGCCGAGGTCGCTGAGGTAGCCCTTGAAGTCGGGCATCTGGGCGACCGTCTTCACCTCTTTCAATATACTCTCCTTGGAGCGGCAGGTGATGAACTTCCCCTGATGGGCCGAGATGGTGCAGAAGGCGCAGCCGCCGAAGCATCCACGGTGTATGTTGACCGAGAACTTGATCATGTCGTAGGCGGGAATGCGCTTGCCCTTGTACTTCGGGTGAGGCTGGCGGGTGTAGGGTAGGTCGAACGAGTCGTCAAGCTCCTGAGTGGTCATCGGCGGGTAGGGCGGATTGACGACGACGGTGGGGCCATCGGCGAGACGATGGGCATGGGGCCTGTTGAGAGGCTGGAGGATGCGGTGGGCGTGCATCATGTTCGACTGTTCCTCGACGTGGCGGATGTTCTCGGCCTGTGCCTTCTTGTCGGCAAGGCACTCTTCGTGGCTGTGGAGGACGATATCGTCGTCGGTGGGGGTGATGTCGTTGGCCAGGTAGACGGTCTGGGGGATGTCCCGGACGGTGCTGACGGCGAAACCGTCAGCCACTCTGCCGGCCAGTTCGACGATGGGTTTCTCGCCCATGCCGTAGATGATAATGTCGGCCCCCGAGTCGCAGAGGATGCAGGGTCGGAGGCGGTCCTGCCAGTAGTCGTAGTGGGTGACGCGGCGCAGCGAGGCCTCTATGCCGCCGAGCACGACGGGGACATCGGGGAAGAGCTGCTTCAGGATTCGTGTGTAGACGATGGTGGGGTATTCCGGGCGCAGGTCGTGTCGCCCGTCGGGGCTGTAGGCATCCTCGGAGCGCAGTCGTCGTGCGGCGGTGTACTTGTTGACCATCGAGTCCATGCTGCCAGGTGCGATGCCGAAGAACAACCGTGGGCGGCCCAGCTTCTTGAAGTCGCGGTAGTCGCCGTGCCAGTCGGGCTGCGGAACGATGGCCACGCGGTAGCCTGCTGCCTCGAGCGTGCGGCCGATGACGGCTGCTCCGAACGAGGGATGATCCACGTAGGCATCGGCCGAGAAGAGGATGATGTCGACGTAGTCCCAGCCCCGCAGTTCCAGCTCCTTCTTGGTGGTCGGCAGGAAGTCAGTCAGCAAGAAGTCAGTTTTGGTCGTTGGCACTATTCTTCCAGTTGATGTAGAACAATACGAGCTGCTGCAGGCCGAATGCCTTCATGTTGGGGTGGTAGACGACGTCGAGGCAGAGGTCGAGCAGCCGTTTGTCCTTTCCTGCATCCGACTCGAGCATGGAGCGGATGTTCAGCTTGAGCTTGTCGAGCACAGCCTCGTCGATATAGCCGTTTGAGTCGATGAGGTCGCGGAACAGCTGATAGTCCTCAATGGTATGAAGGTGTTCGTCACTGACTTCAATCTCTCTTGAGCCCGAAGGGTTAGCTTGAATTTTTGGCATAGCAGTATTATTGAATAAGGTAATTGAGTATTCCTTGCATGATGGCCACGCGCACTGGTTCCGACTTGATGCACTCGAAAGGGAACCCCATCGTGAACGAGCGCCGGCGCGAATTGCTGTAGGCAACGGCGGCTCCGTAGCCGTCGGCATAGACCAGCGGCGTGAAGGCCCCGTCGGCAGGCATCAGCACGTCGGGGTGCTGGGCGGCATAGTGCTGTTCGTTCAGCTCGCGGTAGAACGTGAACGAAGTGCCCATTCCAGTGATGGTCTCGTCGGCTGTCGGGTCAGTGCCAGCGGGCAAACATTTCAGCACGTCGGCCAGGAACTGCTGGCCTGCAGCGTCTGTCATGTCGCTGCCGACGTATGAACCGCTGACGAGCAGACGGCCACCGTTGTTCATATAGTTTCTCAGCCATGACTGCAGACCTGGCGTGAACGACTTATAGCGCAGCAGGCTGTGGCCGTCGTCGCGCTCCAGGCCGAGGATGAGGTCGACGGCATCGGTCTGGGCAGCGTCGCCATCGGTCAGCGCGTCGGCAGAGCAGCTGATGACGTTGAAGTAGCCTGCCTGTCTGACGGCCTCGGCATGGGTGCGGACGTAGTTGAAGTCGTTGCCCGCTATGAAGCGACCGGCCAGCTCGGTAAAGCCGAATCCGAGTCCCGTAGAGTCTTCAATGCCCATCCTGTCTTTCCGGAAGTTGCGCTGCAGACCGGTCCATCCCGCTGTGCGTCCATAGCTGACGCCCATATCCTGGTCGAGGAGGAAGCCCTGCAGCGAGTCGGTGTCGAGTATGGCGGGCGACGACAGACGGTGGAAGCCGTTGACCACGAGCACAGTCGGACTCTGACGGTTGTTGAACAGTGCCGAGACAACCTCAGACGGGAAGCTCTCGCCGCCCTTGTTGACTGCCGTCACGCGGAAGGAGTGGAGCACGCCGGGTTTGAGGCGCAGTGTGAGCGAATTGCCGCCGACGTATACGCCGTTGTTGAAGTCGCCGCTTCCGGTAGCAGTATAGACCACAAAGCCCGAAGGCTCAGCTGACGGTTCCTGAGGGTCGTCGACAGGCTGCCACGACAGGCGCACCTCGCCGCGCTTGCGGTTGACGAACTCCACCTTCATTCGGTTGGGTGCCAGCGGAGCGACGGTACACGTCTTGTCGTGCATGTCGCTGACGTAGCGCAGGATGGTCTTGTAGATGGAGCGTGCCAGCGTGAAGCGGAAGTTCGGGTCCTGACCGTAGCGCATATCGGGGAAGCTCTGGTGCGACATCGTCTCGAAGATGGCACTGGGCACCTCGGGCAGTCGTGTCTCCGAGTAGTTGCGGTCGCGCAGGTCGCGCTTGGTCCAGCTGATGCCGAAGCGGGCCTTGATATCGCGGTCGGCATTGTCGAGCAGGTCGCTGGCCAGCTGGCGCGACATCATGCGGGGCAGTTCGCAGTTGAACACATTGGAGCCTTCCTTCTCAGTCGTGTAGATGGCCAATGGGCCATATACGGAGCGCCCGTCGGGATTGTAGCCCGCGTCGCTGTGGACAGCCAGCGACAACTCAATGGGCACGTTGCGCCCTTCGCGGTTAGGCACGTAGCAGGAACCGCCAGCCAGCAGGTTCTCTGTCAGCGAGCGGGCATTGATGTCGTCGGCATAGTCGTTCTGGCCTAACCGCTGGCTGTAGACGTTGAAGGGCATACCCGCCCACTGGCAGTAGTAGCGTGCGCCTTCAAGACAGCGGGGCAGTCCGCTCACGCTGCCGCCGCGCTCAATATTTCCCATACCGCCTCCGAAGCGGACGGCATCGGCCGTCACCACGCCGTTGCGGTGGCTGCTCTGGTTGGTCAGTGTCACGCAGTTCCACTCGTTGCAGCCCTTGTCGAAGTCGAAGGTGCCGAGATAGACCCACGTCGAGCCGCCCATCTGCTGGTTGACGCGAAACTCGGTCTGTTCGCCCTTGTGCCAGACGGTATAGTGGGCATCGTCGATGCTGCCCTCCACGGTCTGGTAGCTGACGTAGACGGCATAGCGCCCAGCCTCGGGAATTGACGGCTGGTAGCTGATGGAACTGTATTTCGAGCGGCTGGTGGTCACCTCGGCCATGCGGGCGGTGCCGGCCTCGAAGGGGTTCTCGCCGTCGGTGTAGTTGCCGCTATGCAGGGCGAATCCTTTATCAGGCGCATTGTTCCAAGGCTGTCGGAATCCCATCTCGCGATAGCCCAGCAGGCTGTTGTGGTCGTCGTTGTCGACGATGACCTCATGGCGCTGCCAGTCGCGCTCGCGGGGCGTGAAGACGACGGCCCCGGCCCGTTCGAGCATCGGGATGAGGTAGGGCACGACGATGGTCTGCGTGAAAAGGTCTTCGTTGGTGCCGAAGAGGGTGGGGCGCTGCCACCTCCACTGCTGTTCTCCTATGTCGTAGTAGCGGCCGTGACTCGCCCATACCGTCAGGTGGCGGTTGTTAAGTCCTTTAGAAATTTTATAAGGTAGAGAAACATTCTCCACCCACGGTGCTCCGTCGTAGTCGATGTCGCCCCACGTCTGAGCTGACAGAGAGAGTGTGAGCGACAGAACAGTTAATACAGTCAACAGTTTCCTCATTCCACGTCTCCTATCGTAAAGTTGTTCGGGACTTTCCCCTTGAAATCCTTGTAGTAGAGCTTGATGTCGCGCATCTGACCTTCAAGGTCGCCGTTGGGAACGACGGTCTTCGTACACTCAATGAGGCGGCGCTCGTAGTCGAGTCCGTAGAGCAGGATGGGCAGTCCGGCCTTCTGGGCGATGAAATAGAAGCCCTTCTTCCAGTCTGGGTTGGGCGAGCGCGTGCCTTCAGGCGTGATGCAGAGCCGGAACTCCTTCGACTCTACAGCCGTCTTGGCTATGCTGTCGGTCATGTTCGTGTGCTTCTCCCGATAGACGGGGATGCCGCCAAGCCTGCGGAACAACGGCCCCAACGGCCAGAAGAACCATTCCTTCTTCATCAGGAACCCAATCTTCAGGCCGACGGCACCGCTATACAGTTGCCCCATCAGGAAATCCCAGTTGCTGGTGTGGGGTGCCAGACAGATAATAAATTTGTCGGGATGGTCTTCGGTTACTTTAACCGTCCATCCCATTCGTTTGTACAACAGCCAATTACAGAGCTTTTTCCACATACGTCATGAAAGTGTGTTACAGATTGTTGATCTGGTCGACAAGCTCGTCGACCTCAGATGTGAACTTCTCCCGAAAGACCTTGAAATACAGTCTGGCCTTCATTCCAGGCTCGACGTGAGAGATGCGGCTGGTGTAGTCGGCCTCCAGTCGGATGATGCTCGACAGCACGTCTTCGGCGTTCGACTTCTCCTTGAGTGGCTCGTTGCCATAGAGCGACGCTGCCACGGTCTCTGCGAACAGTTCCCCGCAGATGAATTTGACAGCGCGTTTGAGTGACCTTTTGTTTGCCATAAAGCGTAGAGTTTGTAATTTCCAGTTAGCAAAGATAGCAAATATTATTCAAATGGCAATAAGTTTCGTCAAAAAAAAACATAAAAAGCCGATTTTCTTTCCGTTTCTCAATGAAAATGCGTATATTTGCACGTCGAAATTGCATCATTCAACTAAAATAAACAAAACAAAAGCGATTATGGAAAAGAGTGCATTGCAGATTGCAAGAGCCGCCTATCAGCCCAAGCTGCCGAAGGCGCTGCAGGGTGCAGTAACCATTAAGGAAGGTGAGCCGACACAGAGCGTTGCCGACCAGGAAGAGATCAGGAAGTTGTTCCCCAACACCTATGGAATGCCCATCGTGGAGTTCGTTCCGGCTGAAAAGGCCAACACGGCGAAGATGAACGTGGGTGTCATCCTCAGTGGCGGACAAGCCCCTGGTGGTCATAATGTTATCACCGGTTTGTTCGACCAAATCAAGAAGCTGAATCCAGAGAACCGACTCTACGGCTTCATTCTTGGCCCCGGCGGTCTGGTGGACCACAACTATGTGGAGCTGACTAAAGAGGTTATTGACGAGTACCGCAACACCGGCGGCTTCGACATGATTGGCTCGGGCCGCACCAAGCTGGAGAAAATCGATCAGTTTGAGAAGGGTCTGGAGATCATCCGCCAGCTCGACATCAAGGCCATCGTCATCATCGGCGGCGACGACTCCAACACCAACGCCTGCGTGCTCGCCGAGTACTATGCTGCCAAGCAGTACGGCGTCCAGGTCATCGGCTGCCCGAAGACCATCGACGGCGACCTGAAGAACACGCAGATTGAGACCTCCTTCGGTTTCGACACGGCCTGCAAGACCTACAGCGAGCTGATCGGCAACATCGAGCGCGACTGCAACTCTGCCCGCAAGTACTGGCACTTCATCAAGGTGATGGGTCGCTCGGCTTCCCACATCGCCCTGGAGTGCGCCCTGCAGACGCAGCCCAATATCTGCCTCGTCAGCGAGGAGATCGAGCAGAAGGCCATGAGCCTCGACGACATCGTGGAGTACATCGCAAACACCGTTGCCGTGCGCGCTGCCGACGGCAACAACTTCGGTACGGTCATCATTCCCGAGGGTGTCATCGAGTTCATTCCCGCTATCAAGAAACTCATTGCACAGCTCAACGACGTGCTCGCACTGCCCGAGGCTAAGGAGATCAGCCGCGACGAGCAGGTCGACTTCGCCAAGAGCCACCTCACTCCTGAGAACCAGGCCGTGTTCAACAGCCTGCCCGAGGGCGTCGCCCGCCAGCTGGCTCTCGACCGCGACCCCCACGGCAACGTGCAGGTGTCGCTCATCGAGACCGAGAAGCTGCTCTCGACAATGGTGGCCCAGAAGCTCGACAAGATGAAGAAGGAAGGCAAGTACACTGGCAAGTTCAGCCCCCAGCACCACTTCTTCGGCTACGAGGGCCGTTGCGCCGCTCCGTCGAACTTCGATGCCGACTACTGCTACGCTCTCGGTACCAGTGCCGCCCAGCTCATTGCCAACGGCAAGACGGGCTACATGGCCATTGTGAAGAACACTACCGCTCCTGCCGACCAGTGGGTGGCAGGCGGCGTGCCCATCACGATGATGATGAACATGGAGCGCCGCTCCGGCGAGATGAAGCCCGTCATCCGCAAGGCTCTGGTCGAGCTTGACGGTGCGCCCTTCAAGAGCTTCGCCGCCCGGCGCGACAGCTGGGCCCGCGAGACGGCCTACGTCTATCCCGGCCCCATCCAGTACTGGGGACCCACTGAGGTGTGCGACCAGCCCACCAGGACACTGGCTCTTGAGCAGGCAAAGTAAGGCTAAGGCTACACTGAATGTCGAAGAAGCATGTAGCACGCCGTAAGCATACCGGCACCAATCAGACTGTTCACGGCTCTGGGCGCAGTAAGCGCCCCGGGGTCGTGACAGCCTTTTTCAGGCGCATCCCCTCGTGGGGATGGTGGTTTGGGGGGCTTGTCGTCGTGGCGGTCTACATCTGGCTCTTCTACTATTTTTTCATCGGTCCGTTCGGCTTCCGCTGGCGTGCCCTCTATGGTGACTCCAGCTATCCCGACGGTTACGAGATACACGGCATCGACATCTCCCACTACCAGGGACACATCAACTGGGACGAGCTGAAGGATAAGGGCATGATAGGCCGCTACCCCGTTCGCTTCGTGATGATCAAGGCCACCGAGGGAGCTACACGTACCGACGAGAACTTCCGCGAAAACTTCCACCAGGCCCGTGAGTACGGCTTCACCCGCGGTGCCTACCATTTCTACAGCGTACACTCGCCCGCCGCCCGCCAGGCGCAGCACTTCATCAGTCAGGTGAAGCTCGAGAACGGCGACCTGCCCCCCGTGCTCGACGTCGAGCACAAGCCCAAGGAGCAGACCGATGAGGAGTTCAAGGCTTCCGTGCTGAAGTGGCTTGACCTCGTGGAGTGGCACTATAAGGTGAAGCCCATCATCTACACCTATTATAAATTTAAGATGAAATATCTCAGCGACCCGGTCTTCGACCAGTACCCCTACTGGATAGCCCACTACTATGTTGACTCCGTCGAGTACAAGGGTCGCTGGAAGTTCTGGCAGCACACCGACGTGGGCAAGCTGCCCGGCATCAAGGGTCACGTCGACTTCAACATCTACAACGGTTCCTACTATGACCTGCGGCAGATGACCATCGGCTCCCTTGAGACTATCGGCGAGAAAGCCTACAACGAATCTGAGGAGAAAAGAGAAAGGTGAAGGGTGGAAGGTGAATTCTTTAATTCTCAGAACTAATCACCTTTCACCCTTCACGCTTCACCCTTCACTTCCCAGACTCGGGAGAGGAGGTTTAGTATGCGAAGAGCGGATACTCCTTCATCTTCTCGTTCACGCGCTGGCGGACGCTGGCAATCACTTGCTCGTCCTCCGGGGCGTTGAGCACTTCCTCAATCCAGGCTGCGATCTGTACCATCAGGTCCTCCTTAGCGCCGCGCGTGGTAATGGCGGGCGTGCCGAGGCGGATGCCGCTGGTCTGGAAGGCTGAGCGCGAGTCGAAGGGCACCATGTTCTTGTTCACCGTGATGTCGGCAGCGACAAGGGCGTTCTCTGCCACCTTACCCGTCAGGTCGGGGTACTTCGAGCGCAGGTCTACCAGCATCGAGTGGTTGTCGGTGCCGCCGCTGACGATGCCGAAGCCGCGCTTCACCAGCTCGTCGGCCAGCACCTTGGCGTTCTTCTGCACCTGGGCAGCCCACTCCTTGAACTCCGGCTGCAGAGCCTCGCCGAAGGCAACGGCCTTGGCGGCGATGACGTGCTCCAGCGGACCGCCCTGCTGGCCGGGGAAGACGGCGCTGTTGAGCAGGGCCGACATCATCTTCACCTCACCCTTCGGCGTCTTCAGGCCCCAGGGGTTCTCGAAGTCCTTGCCCATCAGGATGATACCGCCCCGCGGGCCGCGCAGCGTCTTATGAGTCGTCGAGGTCACGATGTGGGCCCATTTCACGGGGTTATCCAGCAGGCCGGCGGCAATCAGGCCGGCGGGGTGTGCCATGTCAATCATCAGCAGTGCGCCCACCTTGTCGGCAATCTCGCGCATACGCTTGTAGTCCCACTCGCGGCTGTAGGCCGAGCCGCCGCCGATAATCAGCTTCGGCTTGTGCTCCAGAGCCAGCTGCTCCATCTCGTCGTAGTCAACGCGCCCCGTCTCCTGGTTCAGGTTGTAGCCTACGGGCTTGTAGAGAATACCACTGGTGTTGACCAGCGAACCGTGGGAGAGGTGGCCGCCGTGAGCCAGGTTCAGACCCATGAACGTGTCGCCCGGCTGCAGCACAGCCAGCAGGACGGCGGCGTTGGCCTGTGCGCCGGAGTGCGGCTGCACGTTGGCATACTCGGCGTCGAAGAGTTTGCAGACGCGCTCGATGGCCAGCTTCTCCACCTCGTCCACAACCTGGCAGCCGCCGTAGTAGCGCTTGCCGGGATAGCCCTCGGCGTACTTGTTCGTCAGATACGAGCCCATGGCCTCCATCACCTGGTCGCTCACGAAGTTTTCACTGGCAATCAGCTCAATGCCTTTCAGCTGGCGCTGATGCTCTTTCTCAATCAACTCGAAGATTTCGTTGTCTCTTTTCATCGTCTTTTGATAATGTCTATTTGGGGTTATATGTTAATCTGTTGTATCCTCTTCTTTGCATTGGTATGCGGGTGTCTCACCCGCGGCTGCCGCAGGTGAGACACCTGCGTACCAACATTCGGCTGCAAAGTTAATCATTTTCTGCGAAAGCCGCAAGGATGTTGAGCAGAAAAAGTTTATTAGTTACCTACTTTACCTCCACATCTCCTATACTCCTTTACTCCTCGAAGTTCTTCGCAAGCGAAGCGGCAAAGCCGAGCGGAGCGAATGCGAACTTGAATGAGTTATATAGAAGTGCAAAAACGATTATGCCTATGAAAGAACGAAAGAAATCAGCGGAAAAGCAGGAGCATAAGGAGCCGTGGCGTGAGGTGTATGCTACGGTGGGGGACATATACCGCGTCATCGAGTCGGACTTCGTGCGATGG
>CAJOLE010000073.1 GCA_905235325.1 uncultured Prevotella sp.
TCATGTATCTAAACACCCCCTCCTTTGGAGGGGCTTGGGGAGGCTCCCGACTTTGGGGAGGCCTTAGCGGTTGTTATACATCTTCTCGTAATACTTCTGGTAGTCGCCGGAAGTCACGTTGTCGAGCCACTCCTGGTTGTCGAGATACCAGCGGACGGTCTTCTCGATGCCTTCCTCGAACTGGAGCGAGGGTTCCCAGCCAAGCTCACGCTGCAGCTTGGTGGAGTCGATGGCGTAGCGCAGGTCGTGGCCGGCGCGGTCGGTGACGAACGTGATGAGATTCATATCCTCACCCTCCTTGCGCCCGAGCAGACGGTCGACGGTGTTGATGAGCACGCGGATGATGTCAATGTTCTTCCACTCGTTGAAGCCCCCGATGTTGTAGGTCTCGGCAATGAGCCCCTGGTGGAAGATGAGGTCGATGGCCCGGGCGTGGTCCTCGACAAAGAGCCAGTCGCGCACGTTCTCGCCCTTGCCGTAGACGGGCAGCGGCTTGCGGTGGCGGATGTTGTTGATGAACAGCGGTATCAGTTTCTCGGGAAACTGATAGGGGCCGTAGTTGTTAGAGCAGTTGGTGACGATGACGGGCATACCGTAGGTGTCGTGATAGGCACGGACGAAGTGGTCGCTCGAAGCCTTGGCGGCTGAGTACGGCGAATGGGGGTTGTACTTCGTGCTCTCTAAGAAGAACTTGTCGCCGTAGGCCAGATGGTGCTCGGCGCTGGAGGCCGCCGTGGTGAACGGCGGTTCAATACCTTCGGGGTGCGTCAGTTCCAAAGCGCCGTACACCTCGTCGGTCGAGATGTGATAGAAACGCTTACCCTCATAGCGCTCAGGCAGCGACTCCCAATAGAGCTTGGCGGCCTGTAGCAGGCTCAAAGTGCCCATGACGTTGGTCTTGGCAAACGTGAAGGGGTCCTTGATGGAGCGGTCCACGTGGCTCTCGGCAGCCAGATGGATGATGCCGTCGACCTTCTTCTCCTGCATCAGCCGGTAGAAGGCATCGAAGTCGCAGATATCCATCTTCACAAACTCGTAGTTGGGTCGGTCCTCGATGTCCTTGAGGTTGGCCAAATTGCCGGCATACGTCAGTTTGTCGAGATTGATGATGTGGTAGTCGGGATACTTGTTCACGAAAAGGCGCACCACGTGGCTTCCTATGAAGCCTGCGCCACCGGTAATGACGATAGTGCGACGAGCCACCCCAAGCCCCTCCGAAGGAGGGGATGTCTGGTTACTTTTATTCATTTGATGATTCTCCATATTACTACTATTTAATTGAAATTTTCTCGTCAAATACCCCCATCATGTATCTAAACGCCCCCTCCTTGGGAGGGGCTTGGGGAGGCATTCAGGGTTATTACTTCCAAATCCTTGAACTCCTTTCCGTCGATGGTCAGACGTACAAGCGTGCGCTCCTTGTGCCAGCCCTGCAGTCCGGCAGCTCCCGGATTGATGTGCAGCAGCCCCAGCGTCTTGTCGTATTTCACCTTCAGTATATGCGAATGGCCGGCGACGAACAGCTGGGGCGGGTTGGCAAAGAGCGTCGAACGGACTGAGGCATCGTAGTTGCCCGGATAGCCGCCGATGTGCTTGATGAGCACGTCGACGTCCTCGCACTTGAAGCGGTTCAGCTCGCGGTACATCAGCCGCAGGTCGCCGCCGTCGCAGTTGCCGTAGACGGCACGCAGGGGGCGGAAAGCCGCCAGTCGTTCTGCCACGTCGACGCTGCCGATGTCGCCGGCATGCCATATCTCGTCGCACGGCTCGAAGTAGTGCAGGTACTTCTCGTCCCAGTAGCTGTGCGTATCGCTCAGTATGCCTATCCTCTTCATATCTTGAAGCGTTTGTGTATGAACTCGGCAATGAGCCGTGCCGTCTCTTCTGCCCCAAGAATGCTGGAGTCGACGCAGAGGTCGTAGCTGGCGGCATGGCCCCATTTCTTGCCCGTATAGTAGTTGTAGTACGAGGCCCGGCGGCTCTCGATGTGCTCAATGCGCTTGACAGCCTCGTCGTGGCCGACGCCCTTCAACTGCATGAACAGGGCTGCACGTGACTCAAGGGAGGCGGTGACGAAGATGTTGACCACGTTGGGAAAGTCGCGTAGCACATAGTCGGCGCAGCGGCCCACAAAGACGCACGACGACTTCTGAGCGGCCTTGATAATGGCATCGCTCTGGAACTTGAACAGGCTCTCCTGCGAGAAATTATTCTGGTAGAAGCTGTCGCCGTCCATGTTGTTGGCACCTGACAGGTGAAGAAAGGCACGGAAGAAGCCCCTGCGCTCATCGCTGCGCTTGAGGAATTCCTCAGAGAATCCACTCTCGCGGGCTGCCAGGTTCAGCAGCTCGCTGTCGTAATAGGTAGCGTGGAACTCCTCTGCCAGCAGCCGACCTATTTCCAGGCCGCCGGCACAGACCTGACGGCCTACGTTGATGATGATATGTTTACTTTCCATAAGTCTTCAGTTTCTTGAGATACCACAACAGCAACGGCCACGTCATCGCGAACGAGGCGAAGTCGCTGGCTGGCATCGAATACCACACACCGTCCAACTGCCACCACAGGGGCAACAGATAAGCCAGCGGCAACAGCATGAACAGCTGGCGTGTCAGCGAGAGGAAGATGCTGATTTTCACCTTGCCGATACACTGGAAGAAGTTGGTAATAACTGCCTGCGAGGCAATGATGGGGAACACCAGCATATCGAGCCTGATGCCACGCGCCGACATATTGAGCAGCGTCGGGTCGGTGGTGAAGATGCGGGCTATCTGCCAGGGGAACAGCATGGCCAGCGCCCACCCCACCAACAGGATGGATGTTGCCGCCGCAATGGCTAACCAGAGGCAACGCAACATACGGTCGAACTTCTCGGCACCGTAGTTATAGCCCACGATGGGCTGCATTCCCTGCGTGACGCCCATGACGAACATGAAGAACACCATCACCACTGAATTGGCTATCGAGTAGGCACCGACGGCCATGTCGCCACCGTAGCGCACAAACTGATTGTTCATGAAGATGACGATGACGCACGACGTGACATTCATCAGGAATGGCGAGATGCCGATGGCGACAATGTTCTTCACCAGCTGCGACTCCAGCCGATAGATGCCCCGCTTCAAGTGAAGCAGCTCGCGCTTGTCAGAGAATATCCACATCTGCCAGCTCAGAGCCAGCGTCTGCGACGTTACGGTGGCCAGTGCCGCCCCGCGTATGCCCCAGCGGAACCACCACACGAAGGCGACGACCAGCAGGATGTTCATGCCGACGGTGAACAGCGTGGCATACATGGCATGACGCGGCTTGCCCACTGCACGCAGCACGGCGTTCATGCCGAAGTACATGTGGGTAATCATGTTGCCCAGCAAGATGACGATCATAAACTCACGGGCATACGGCAGCGTTGCGTCAGAGGCTCCGAAGAACCGCAGGATGGGGTTGAGGAATGCCAGACAGACCACCATAAACAGGAAGCCCACGACCAGATTCAGCGTCACCGTATTGCCTAACAGGTGCTCTGCCGTCTTGTAGTCCTTCTGCCCCAGCTTCACGCTGATGCACGTCGAGGCACCCACGCCGACTGCCGCGCCAAAGGCGGTGCTGAGGTTCATCAGCGGAAAGGTGATGCCCAGGCCGGCAATAGCCTCAGGTCCCACCACCTGGCCTATCATGGCGCGGTCAATGATATTATACAGACTCGAAGCCGACATCGCCACGATGGCCGGCAGGGCATATTGCCACAGCAGACGGCCTACGGGTTTGGTGCCCAGTTCGAGCGTTGCTTTCATTTTATCCATATTCAACGTGCAAAATTACATTTTTTTCCTCATTCCACCAAATTTTCCGAAAATAATTCTTACCTTTGCACTGTGATACGCATCTTTACCTTACTTCTCACCCTTGTATGGGGGTTCGCCTGTCATGCTGCCACCAAGAAGAAATACCCTGGTGGCAAGCAATATATGTACCGTCTCACACTCGCCGACAAGCACGACTCTCCCTACTCGCTCGACCACCCCACCCGATGGCTCTCAAGCAAGTCGGTGGAACGCCGGCAGCGGCAGGGACTGGCTCTCGACTCTACCGACCTCCCCGTCACGCCACGATACCTGAAGGCTATCGGTGCCGTGAAGGGGGTCAGCGTCGTCGGGCAAAGCAGGTGGAACAACACCGTCGTTGCACGTACCAACGACACACTGGCACTCCAGCAGCTGCGCCAGTTGCCTTTTGTCAGCAAGGCCGAACTGGTGTGGGTGTCGCCCGACTCCATTGAGAAAGAGCAGCCCCGATGGAACGTCCACGACCACTACAACCCCTGGGATTCGGTGAAGAACGAGCGCTACGGCTACGGAAAAGACCAGATAGCAGACCTTCGCGGCGACAGCCTGCACGCCGCCAGTCTGCGCGGAAAAGGCATGACCATTGCCGTCTTCGACGGCGGGTTCCAGAACGTCAACCGCATTCTGGCATTCAGGAACACCCATATAGCAGGTACGCACGACTTCGTCTGGCACAACCCATTGATTGCCCAGCGTAACGACAACGACGCCGGCATCTACGGGAGCGATGCCGACCACGGCACCCGTGTGCTGTCGGCGATGGCCGCCAACAGTCCCAAGGTACTGATAGGTACAGCCCCCGAAGCACGCTACTGGCTGCTGCGCTGCGAAGACCAGACGACGGAGCAGCCCGTGGAGGAAGACTACTGGGCGATGGCTGCCGAGTTTGCCGACTCCGCCGGCGTCGACGTCATCAACAGCAGCCTGGGATACAATGACTACGACAAGCCGCACCGCAGCCTTCGGCTGGATGACCTCGACGGACAGGCGACGCTCATCTCGCGAACAGCCTCGATGCTGGCCGGCAAGGGCATCATACTCGTCAACTCTGCCGGCAACACGGGCATGGGGCCGTGGAAGAAAATCTGTGTCCCCGCCGACGCCCGCGAGATACTGACCGTCGGCGCCCTGAACACCCAGGGGATAAACGCTCCCTTCTCGTCGGTAGGCCCCTCGCAGGACGGAAGGGTGAAGCCCGACGTCATGGCCATCGGCTCCCCGGCCGTGCTCATCTCTGGTCGCGGCGCCATCGTCCGCGATATGGGCACGTCGTTCTCAACGCCCGTCGTCTGCGGGCTCGTCGCCTGTTTGTGGCAGGCATTTCCCGACAAGTGCGCCGCCGACATCATCGGTCTCGTCCGTCAGGCTTCCGACAACTATCTGGCACCTAATAATATCTATGGTTATGGCAAGCCTGACTTCTGGCGGGCATATATGATAGGGAAACAGCCCACCCAAGCCCTCTCAAAGGGAGGGATGTCTGAATAGACAAGCCCCGCTATTGCAAATCACAAAACCACCTATGCAGATGAACGTAGATAATAAATCTGTTACTAAACATCCCTCCCTTGGGGAGGGCTTGGGTGGGCTTTCCCCTCTCTCCCTCCTCGAACTCAACAGTATCGTTCGCGAACTGATTGAGACGGCAATGCCCAATGAGTATTGGGTAGAGGCCGAACTGTCGGAGTGCCGTGAGAGCCGCGGCCACTGCTACATGGAGCTTATACAGCGCGACGACCGTGCCGCCACGCCCGTGGCGCGTGCCTCGGCCAAGTGCTGGGCCTCAAAGTGGACGATGATACGCCCCTACTTCGAGCGCACCACGGGCCAGCAGATGCGTGCCGGCATCAAGGTGCTGCTGAAGGTCTATGCCCAGTTCCACGAGGCTTACGGATTCTCGTGGATTGTCACCGACATCGACCCCAACTACACCCTCGGCGACCAGGCCCGCCGCCGTCAGGAGATTATACGGCAGCTCCGCGAGGAGGGCGTCTTCGACCTGCAGCGCGAGCTCCGCCTGCCCCTGTTCTGCCTCAACATCGCCGTCGTCAGCAGCCAGACCGCCGCAGGCTACGGCGACTTTGTCGCCCAGCTCGACGACTCTCCCTTTGCCTTCCGCACCCGCCTCTTCCCTGCCACCATGCAGGGCGAGCAGGTAGAGCAGAGCGTCATCGCCGCCCTCAACCGCATCTACGAGACTGGCAGTCAGGCTTTCGATGCCGTCGTCATCATCCGGGGCGGGGGAGCCACCGCCGACCTCTCTGGGTTCGACACCCTTGCCCTCGCCGAGAACGTCGCCAACTTCCCCCTGCCCGTCATCACCGGCATCGGCCACGACCGCGACGAGTCCATCCTCGACATGGTGAGTCACCAGCGCGTGAAAACCCCCACAGCCGCTGCCGCCTTCCTCATCGACCACGCACAGGCGGTGCTCGACACTCTCAACGACAACCAGCAGCGCGTCGTACATACTGCCCGGCAGAAGCTCTCTGCCCTCAACGCCCGGTTCACCATTCTCCAAGCCGCCATCCCCCGTCTGTTCTCCGTCGTGAAGACTCGCCAGGAGGCCCGTCTCGGCCAGTTGTTCCAGCATCTGACCACCCTCATGCAGCAACTCACCACCAGTCAGCAGGCCCGCGTCGACACCATCGGCCAGCGGCTGCCGCTCATCGCAGGTCGGAAATTGACCAACGAGCAGCACCGGCTGGAGCTGGCCGCCGAGAAGCTGAAAGCCCTCGACCCCGCCCTGCTGCTCCGTCGCGGTTACAGCATCACGCTGAAAGACGGCCACGCCGTCCGCGACCCCAAGACGCTCCGCCAGGGTGACATCGTGGAAACCCGTCTCGAAAAAGGAACCATCAAATCCACCGTGATAAGTGATAAGTGATATGAAACAGGAAATGAAATACGAAGCCGCCTTTGCGGAACTCCAGTCCATCGTCCAGCGCATGGAGAACGACGAACTCGACATCGACGAGCTGACCACCCAGCTCAAGCGCGCCCAGCAACTCATCAAGCTCTGCCGCGACAAGCTCACCAAGACCGACGAGGAGATCAAGAAGATACTGGCCGGGGAGGCATGAAGAACGAGGAAGTGCCAATGTCGGCCACCGACGTAGCCGCCGAGTTACTCTGCGTTCGCCGCTCAGGATGGGGGTAGGCTTCTTCCTCTGAACGTATAGCCTATTCCTTCAACCGCCGCACGAACGGCATCTTCAGGAGCGGAGCCTCTGACGGTGAGCGTCTTGGCCGAAGCATTCGCCTTCGCCGACTCTACGCCGGGCACATTCTCGACGGCACGCACCACAGCAGCCTCGCAATGGCTGCAATGCATATCCTCAACTCTGTAGACGACGGCATCACGGGCTACGGTCTTTTTCGTAAATCTGCTGAACAGTTTCATAGTAAGGGCATTTATTATTATCATTATCAGGACTGTAGCGCATACAAGTTTGAACGGACTGGGCAGAGCAGCCGTGTCGGTGCAGCACGCGCCCTGACTCTGCGATGAGAACAACTCCAGCCCCGAAGCATTGAGCAGCAGCCCGAAGAGGACGGAGAAAACCACGATGGTGAACAGATAGACTGCGGTAAAGCGGCGACCCATGGACTTATGCACCACGAGTATGGAAGCCAGGTTGACGGCCGGACCAGCCATCAGCATCACCAAAGCCGCTCCCGGCGACAGCCCTTTCATCATCAACGATGCCGCAACGGGAATACTGCCTGTCGAGCAGATATACATGGGAACGGCAACAATCAGGATGACCAGCATCTGCATGAGCGGCTGACTGCCGAAGCTGAGGAAGAATGCGTCAGGCACGACGACCTGAATCAGAGCCGCCACGACAAGGCCGACGACAAGCCGCAGGCCGATGTCGCGGATCATGTCATAGAAGGCATACTTCACGACGCGCCAGAGTGGGGCAGAACGTTGAACGTTCACCGTCGAACATTGAACGGCAGCCTCCGTGGCCTCATCCTCACGAACCAGCCGGTTGACCAGGAGTCCGCCGCAGACACCGGTGACGAGGGCCGCCACCGGACGGACCACGGCAAAGCCCAACCCCATCAGCGAGAACGTGGCCAGAATGGAGTCGATGCCCGTCTGGGGGGTGGCAATGAGAAACGAGGCGATGGCTCCCTTCGACGCCTTCTCGTTCTTCAGTCCGATGGCTGTAGGAATCACGCCGCATGAGCAGAGCGGCAGGGGGATACCCAGCAGCGCAGCCCAGAGCACCGAGAGCCTGTTGCTGCGCGAAAGATAGTCAGCATAAAACTTCTGCGGCACGAAGACGTGCAGCATGCCCGCAATGAGAAAGCCCAGCAGCAAATAGGGCGCCATCTCGCAAGCCACGCTCAGAAGAGCAAGAAAGAAATCTTCAACCTTCAACCTCCAACCTTAAACCTAAAAAACCAAACAACCAAACAACCAAACAACTAAACAACCAAACAACTAAACAACTAAACATTATACGTATGCACACTCGCGGCTCGTGCCGACGGCAGATAATTGACACCCCACCAGCACATCTGCAGGAGGGCGAAAGAGACTATCAGCACCCACAGAGCCAGACGCTCACGATGACGGGGCACCAGCCGGTAGTGGACATATACGAGATAGGCAAGCCAGGTGACGGCCGCCCACGTCTCCTTGGGGTCCCACGACCAGTAATGTCCCCACGCCTCCTTAGCCCAGAAGGCGCCGAAGAGCATACCGACGGTGAGAGAGGACAGACCCAAGCCGACCAGACCGTCGACCGTCGCAAGCATATCCTTCGTGGCGCCCCTCCTCTTGGCGAAGAGCAAGTAGGCAGCCATGAGCGTGGCGACGCCAAGCACGGCGTAGGCGAACATATAGACGACGACGTGAGGGGCAAACCACGGACTCTGCAGGGCCGGCATGAGCTTCCTGCTGAGAAACAACGGCTCGAACACATACTCACTGATGAACACCAGCGAGAGCAGGGCCGCAAACGACAGCACCCACCCATATTTCCATTTCTTCGCCTGACGACCCCCAAAGAACAGGCAGACGGCTCCGGCCAGCATCATGTAGAAACCCGTATAGACGAGCGGCAGCCAGGGGTCGCTCACCAGCTCGAGCACAGAGACCCTGCTCTCCGCCCCCTTCTGCGTGTCGTAGCCGTATTGGTAGATTCGCCAGCCGTCAACCTCGTAGGGCCTGTTCACGTCGACCACCGCCCGCGCCGTCCGGCCTCCCTTCGTCTCAACCATGATTTCCGAAGCGAAGCGCCGGGGGCTGCCGTCGTCGTAGGTCTCCATGATGAAGCGCTGCAGCTC
The DNA here is from genome assembly GCA_905235325.1 of uncultured Prevotella sp. Classification (GTDB taxonomy): domain Bacteria; phylum Bacteroidota; class Bacteroidia; order Bacteroidales; family Bacteroidaceae; genus Prevotella. Next base: position 9,147 of record CAJOLE010000073.1, read on the forward strand.
GATGGTCAGCGGCATCTCCTTCACGCCACCGTGCCCGTCAACCGCACGCCACTCACGCACACCCGTGGCCGTCGTCATCTTCACCCGCTGCATATCGGCATGACCCAGGGCAGCGGCGGTCAGAGCAACGAAGAGACCAGCATGGCTCAGCACAAAGGCAGCGTTGCGCCAGCCAAGAACCGCCCCCCCAGTTCGGTATGCTGCGATGCCATCGCAGCCAAGAATCCGCCTCACCCGACCGACGGTTGCCAAGCCGAGTACCACCACGGCATACGCATACGTCAGCACGAAGGGCCAGAAGGATGTCATGTCGTTCAGCCACGCGCCCCCCTCCTCCTGCCGCGTCAGCCCCATAGCCAGCGTCAGCACGGCCGCACAGGCCAACGACGAAACAGCCCCCCCAGTTCGGTATGCTGCGATGCCATCGCAGCCAAAAACCGCCCCCTTCGCCCCGCAGGCGTACAGCGCGGCAATCACCGCCAGCAGACCGACCAGCACCGCGCCGTTCACAGGCCACGCAAGAGCACCCCACTCCACCGGCCCGGCCCACAACTGCAGCAACAGTCCGCCGAGAACAAGGCTCACGCCGACAACGAAGCCCTCCTTTAAGCCCCAAGTAGCACCCCGCCCAAAAGAACACCTTTCACTTCTCACTTCCCACTCCTCTCTGGTATGCCAACCGCTCATCGCCGTTGGCTAAATAGATAATTCCACAATAGCTGAAGCCATGCTTCGTTATATTGTGCTGCATAATAGAGTTGGCGCGATGCGTATCCATACGGAGATTCGGCTCATGGGCGGAGCAGAACTCCATGATGCTGCTGAATACCCCATGAACGTCGGCATAGCTCGCTATTCTGTGAACCACATGATAGGGCTGACTGTCGTCGAGCCACTCTCCATCATAGATTTTGGCGTAGGTGGGGTCTGGCGATGGGAGGAAGGCGAAGTAGCCTACAACCCTCCCGTCGTCAACCACCACATAGCCGCCATGCCTCTCCATGTCGGCAGTGATCACCGCTTCCGACGGGTAGCCCTTGCCCCACTGTTGCATATTGCCACTCTGCCGCATAATCTGCTTGGCAGCGGCCACGACGTTCATAATCGCAGCCATGTCCGACGGCACGGCCGCCCTGATTTCCCGGTTCTGCATTCCTGTCACTCTCTCTCTTTGAAATTGCAAAAGTAGGAATTTTCCACGACTCCGCCAAATGATTTAACTTTTGCTAAGATTTCACCCCCCTCCAACCTCCCCCGAGGGGGGAGACTTTCTCCGCGCTGGTAGCCTCCCCCTCGGGGGAGGTTGGAGGGGGGTCGTCCCAGGGTGTCAGGGTGACACAACGCCGATGAACAGAGGGCGTGCAACCTGTTTGGGAGGGTGTCACGGGTGACACGAGGGTGACACACTTCCCGTAGATTCTCGAGAGAATTTGACTGATACCCAGTTTCCGACCGCCCGTTTCCCGCCCCCTTCGGCTCAGATTCTCGAGAGAATTTAGGGAAAATGGCTTTTGTCGGCGAGATGTGTCACCCTCGTGTCACCCTGTGCCACCCTTTTCGGAGGGTGACACAGGGCAAAACTACCTGTCAGACTGTACGTTACAGCACGGTGTGACACCGTGTCACCCTCAAGTTCCGTATGCTGCGATGCCATCGCAGCCAAAAACCGCCCCCCTCGCGAACAGTCTGAATAGAACTCCAGAGCACGAAATCAACCAAGGCCGTACCCTTCTCAACGTCCAGTTCCTCGAACTTGACGTCACGCACCTCAAAATAATCGGGATTAGTGTCCTGCATCTGCGTCCACAGGTCTTCGTTGAAGATAGATGTAGCAATGAATAAATACGATAATATAACGGAAGTAGGTAACCAGACATCCCCTCCTTTGGAGGGGCTTGGGGAGGCTCTCACACTCCCCAAGTTCTTCCTTTGCCGTCACTTCCGTAATTACCACATATTACTTTAGCAAGGAAATCGTTTCTCCTTCTTTGTTTATCTCCCAGAAAGGGATATTCTTTTCATCTGTAAACTCTTTCATGCGCCATGAGGATTTAAACCCACTGGCCACAAAGTGCATGGGGACAAACATGCCAACCTTGAAGCGGTCGATAAACTGACGGCCACCAAGCGTGTAGCCGTTTCCTATACGGCCATCAATCGGGAACATCACCAAGTCGAAGCTATCTGTCACCTTGCGAATATCCTTCAGTTCCCCAAGATATTGCTTCTCATGCGCTATCGGGTCAATGTCCTCCTCAAACTCTTCGCTGTA
>CAJOLE010000074.1 GCA_905235325.1 uncultured Prevotella sp.
CCCCAAAACATCATATATGGTATTGTTGTTCTACCATCAATATTTAGTAATCTATTAGTATAATCCCATGACACAGTTCCAAATAGTTTTTCTTGTAAATAACTTAAAAAGTATTCAGTTGACCCTCCTAATAAACAATCAAATCCATATTCACATACCCACAACCGGCACATCTTCCATACGAAGATAGCAATGCTTTTGCAAACCAGGACGAGCAAACGGCTGCTCTATTTCAGCGTACTCTTTAAGCAGATAAAAGACATATGCTCCATCATAACTGAATCCAAAGTCGCTGGAACTCCGCATTTCCACATACCTGGATAAGCGATCATATTCTTCAGGGGTAAGGCCATATTGAGCTATCTGCACCTGGTTAGGAGCACAAATGACTTTGGATTCAACCTTAAACAGATACTTCATGTGGCAGATACAGCCAAACGGCGACTCGGTACAGGCACGGCTACAGGGTGCGCTGTCGCTGCTGCTGCGTAATGAAATTATCGTGACAGGAGCTGGGCGAGGCGTTCATGCCCGCATGATGGTGGCTCACTTCGACTCTACCGACGAGATTGACGGACAGCAGTTGACGTATAAACTGAACAAACTGCTGCCTCGTGACATCGCCGTAGCGAAGGTTGAGCAGGTGGCCGATGACCTTCATGCCCGTTTCTCGGCTACCAGTCGTATGTACCGCTACTACCTGCATACGGAGAAGAATCCGTTCCTTAGCTTTACTTCATGTGAGCTGCATTATCAGTTGAATTTCAATAAGATGAACGAAGCTGCGAGCATATTGATGGAGTATGAGGACTTCGGTGCCTTCTGCAAGGCTCATGCTGATGTGAAGACCACCCTCTGTCGCGTCATGGCTGCTGAATGGCATCAGACGTCGCCCTCGACGTGGTACTTCGAGATACGTGCCAACCGTTTCCTGCGTAACATGGTGCGCGCCGTTGTCGGCACCCTCGTCGATGTGGGGCGCGGGCGCATCACGCTGGACGACTTCCGTAAGATTATAGAAGGAAAAAAACGGACAGAAGCCGGCGAGTCGATGCCTGCTCACGCGCTGTTCCTCGAGGACATTACCTACTAATAAATTGTCAATAGAAAATCGTAAATCGCAAATCCTCAGATGTGGTTATTCCTGGCCTTTATGTCGGCAGTGCTGTTAGGCTGCTACGATTCATTCAAGAAACAGGCATTGAAGGGTAATGCCGTCATTCCGGTGCTGTTTCTCAACACGGTGTTCTCGTCGTTTATCTTCCTGCCTTTTATCATCCTGAGCAGCACGACCACCCTGCTTGACGGCTCTACGTTCTATGTGGCCTCGGGCGGCTGGGAGGTCCACAAGTATGTGGTGCTGAAAGCCGTCATCGTGCTCAGCAGCTGGATTCTGGGCTATTTCGGCATGAAGCACTTGCCGCTGACCATCGTCGGCCCCATCAATGCCACGCGGCCCGTGATGGTGCTCGTCGGCGCCCTGCTCGTCTTCGGCGAACGCCTGAACGTATGGCAGTGGATAGGCGTGGTGCTGGCTGTGGTGTCGTTCCTGTTACTGAGCCGCAGCGGCAAGAAGGAGGGCATCGACTTCCGCCACGACCACTGGGTCTATATGATTGTAGGGGCAGCTGTCATGGGGGCCCTCAGCGGACTCTACGACAAATACCTGATGGCACCGGTGAGTGAAGGTGGGGTAGGGCTCGACCGTATGTTTGTGCAGTCATGGTATAACATCTACCAGTGTGGCATGATGCTTCTGGTGCTCCTGATGCTGTGGTGGCCTAAGCACAAGGAGACGACTCCCTTCCACTGGGCATGGGCCATCGTGGGTGTCAGCCTGTTCCTCTCGACGGCCGACTTCCTCTATTTCTACTCGCTGTCGCTTCCGTCGTCCATGATCAGCATTGTCTCGATGGTCCGTCGCAGTTCGGTGGTTGTCAGTTTCTTGTGTGGTGCCTTGTTCTTCCACGAAAACAACCTTCGTGCCAAGGCTTTCGACCTGGCCTTGGTGCTGCTCGGTATGGTGTTTCTGTACATCGGTTCGAGGTAAATAGACAGTTTATAAATAAAAATGTTGTTAAACGCTCGTCGGTTTCCGTTTTTCTTTGTACCTTTGCACTGGTTTATGGAGCTTTATAAAGATGAAAGATAGTGTAAAGGACGCTGTAGAGAGGGTTCTCGACAGCTACTTGGAGATGAACAACCATCGCAAGACGCCAGAGCGTTATGCGATTTTGCGTGCTGTCTACGATGCGAATGGACACTTCACGCTCGACGAGTTGGGCGAGAAACTGGCCAAGGACTACAAGTTCCCCGTCAGCCGTGCCACGCTGTACAACACGCTTAACCTCTTCATGGAGCTTCGCCTTGTGATTCGCCACCGCTTTCAGGGCACCACGAAGTATGAGGCCTGCTACGACAACAACTCCCACTGCCACCAGATGTGTACTGTCTGTGGCAAGGTGACCGAAGTGCGCTCGCCAGAGATTTCGCAGGCCATCGACCAGTTGCATCTGAGGCGATTCCGCAAGGACGGTTTTACCTTATATATTTACGGCATCTGCTCGACCTGTCAGGCCAAGCTGACGAGGCAGAAGAACACAAAGAAACAGACAAAACAAAACAAATAACTCATGAACAAAGGAAAAGTAGACGTCCTGCTGGGACTCCAGTGGGGCGATGAAGGAAAAGGAAAGGTGGTCGACGTGCTGACCCCCAAGTATGACGTTGTAGCCCGCTTCCAGGGCGGCCCAAATGCCGGCCACACGCTGGAGTTCGAGGGGCAGAAGTATGTGCTGCGCTCTGTGCCTTCGGGCATCTTCCAGGGTGGCAAGGTAAACATCATCGGCAACGGTGTTGTGCTGGCTCCCGACCTCTTCATGGACGAGGCAAAAGCCCTTGAGGCCAGCGGCCACGAGCTGAAGAGCCGTCTGCATATCTCGAAGAAGGCCCACCTCATCATGCCTACCCACCGCGTGCTCGATGCCGCCTACGAGGCTCAGAAGGGCAAGAACAAGGTCGGTACGACGGGCAAGGGCATCGGCCCTACCTATACCGACAAGGTAAGCCGTAACGGCCTGCGCGTGGGTGACATATTAGAGAACTTCCCTGAGAAGTACGCTGCCGCCAAGGCCCGCCACGAAGCAATCCTGAAGTCGCTGAACTTCGACTACGACATCACCGAGGTCGAGAAGAGGTGGCTCGAAGGCGTCGAATACCTGCGCCAGTTTCCCATCGTTGACTCGGAGCACGAAATCAACAACATCCTGCGCAGCGGCAAGAGTGTGCTCTGCGAGGGTGCCCAGGGCACAATGCTCGACATCGATTTTGGCTCTTATCCCTTCGTCACCTCGTCGAACACCATCTGTGCAGGAGCCTGTACTGGCCTCGGTATCGGTCCTAACAAGATTGGCGACGTCTTCGGCATTATGAAAGCCTACTGTACCCGCGTCGGTGCCGGTCCGTTCCCCACGGAGCTGTTCGACGAGACGGGCAAGACCATCCGCGACCTCGGGCATGAGTACGGAGCCGTTACGGGCCGTGAGCGCCGCTGCGGCTGGATTGACCTTGTCGCACTGCGCTACAGCATCATGGTCAACGGCGTGACGAAGCTCATCATGATGAAGAGCGACGTGCTCGACCAGTTCGACACCATTAAGGCCTGCGTTGCCTATCGCCAGAACGGTCAGCAGATAGACTACTTCCCCTACAACCTCGAGGACGGCATCGAGCCCGTCTACCAGGAACTCCCCGGCTGGAAGACCGACATGACGCAGTTCACCAGCGAGGAGCAGTTCCCGCAGGCGTTCAGGGACTACATCGCTTTCTTGGAGAAAGAACTGGAAACACCCATTGCCATCATCAGCATCGGTCCCGACCGTGCACAAACCATCGTTCGCAAATAGTACTGATTTTTGGCCTAAACAACAACAATGGCAAATAAACCTTCAATTCCTAAAGGAACGCGCGACTTCGGCCCGCAGGAGATGGCCCGTCGCAACTATATCTTCGATACCATCCGCCAGGTCTACCAGCTCTACGGCTTCCAGCAGATAGAGACGCCTGCCATGGAAACCCTCCAGACGCTGATGGGCAAGTATGGCGAGGAGGGCGACAAACTGCTGTTCAAGGTATTAAACTCAGGCGACTTCCTCACGAAAGTCAGCGATGAGGAGCTACAGGAGCGCAATGCCCTGCACCTCGCCGCCCGCCTCTGTGAGAAAGGTCTGCGCTACGACCTCACCGTGCCCTTCGCCCGCTACGTGGTGATGCACCGCGAGGAGCTGCAGCTGCCCTTCAAGCGCTATCAGATGCAGCCCGTCTGGCGTGCCGACCGTCCGCAGAAAGGCCGTTACCGCGAGTTCTGGCAGTTCGACGGCGACATCGTCGGCTCCGACTCTTTGCTCAACGAGGTCGAGCTGATGCAGATTGTCGACACCGTCTTCCAGCGCTTCGGCGTTCGCGTGCAGATAAAGATTAACAACCGCAAGATACTCAGCGGCATTGCCGAGGTCATCGGTGCTGCCGACAGGATAGTCGACATCACCGTTGCCATCGACAAGCTCGACAAGATAGGCATCGACAACGTCAATCAGGAACTGCGCGAGGACGGGCTCACCGAAGAACAGATACAGAAGCTCCAGCCCATCATCCTCCTCGAAGGCACCAACGACGAGAAACTCGCTACCATCGCCGAAGTCCTCAACGACAGCGAGACCGGCCTCAAGGGTGTCGAGGAGCTCCGCTTCATTCTCAGCTCCTTGGGTGCAGGCAGTGGTTCTGCCGCTGCCAGTCTGAAGAACGAGCTCCAGCTTGACCTCACCCTGGCCCGCGGCCTGAACTACTACACCGGTGCCATCTTCGAGGTAAAGGCTCTCGACGTAGAGATTGGCTCCATCACCGGCGGCGGACGCTACGACAACCTCACCGGCATCTTCGGTATGCCCGGCATATCGGGTGTCGGCATCTCTTTCGGTGTCGACCGCATCTACGACGTGCTCAACCAGCTCGATGCCTACCCCAAGGATGCCACCAACGGCACTCGCCTGCTGTTCATCAACTTCGGTCAGCAGGAGACCGCCTATTGTCTGCCCGTCGCCGCCCGTGCCCGTCAGGCCGGCATACGTACCGAGGTTTTCCCCGATGCCGCGAAGATGAAGAAGCAGATGGCCTACGCCAACGCCAAGCAGATTCCCTTTGTGGCACTGGCCGGCGAGAACGAAATCAGCCAAGGCAGGCTCACCCTGAAGAACATGGCGACCGGCGAGCAGCAGCTGCTGACTCCCGAAGAGCTTATCCAAGCTGTGAAGAACCTGGGGTGCTGACCTGCGTCGGTCATGCCCCCTTATTCTTGCCATTGCTGCAAATACTTGACTACTATGCTATACAGACGCTACAAACTACTGACTATCTTGGCAGCCTTGGTCATCATCCTGACGGCTGCAACAAATGAGAAGAAGACAACCATCTTCATCATCGGCGACTCGACCGCCGCCCAGAAAGACCTGTCGAAAGGCAAGCTGGAGCGAGGGTGGGGGATGGCCCTACAGTGCTACTTCGACGACAACATCCGCGTGGACAACCACGCCGTCAACGGGCGGTCGTCGCTCTCGTTCTTCAACGAGGGCCGCTGGGCGAAGGTGCTCGAGAAGATGAAGCCCGGCGACTACGTCATCATCCAGTTCGGCCACAACGACGAGAAGGCACCTAAGGACCGCCACACCGACCCTGGCTCCACCTTCGACTATATGCTGGCCCGCTACGTCCGTGAGACGCGCGAGCACGGCGGCATACCCGTGCTGATGAACTGCGTCGTGCGCCGCAACTTCTTCGTCAACGCTCCCGAGAACGACGACGATGAGAAGCTGCGCACCCAGACATTCAAGGACGGTGTCAGGATGGTGGAGGGCGACTCGCTCATCGACACCCACGGCCTCTACCGTGTGGCTCCCCGCGACGTGGCTGAGCGGATGAACGTCCACTTCGTCGATGCCAACCAGATAACCCACGACCTGGAGCAGGGACTCGGCACCGAGGCTTCGAAGCGGCTCCATATGTGGTATCTGCCCGGCACGGAGCCGACAGAGCCGAAGGGCAAGCAAGACAATACCCACTACAACGTCTACGGTGCCCATGTCGTGGCCCGTCTGCTGGCCGATGCCCTCTGCGAGGAGATTCCCGTGCTGAAGCGCTACCGCTGCGATGCCGACATCACTGTCGACCGTCAGGGGCGTGGCGACTATATGGACCTGCCGGCAGCAGTAGCCGCTGCCCAGGCCTCGTCGAAAGCCGTGACGACCATCCAGATTCTCGGCGGCGAGTGGCAGAAGCCCCAACTGCCCAAGAAGTCGCGCATTGAGTTCGTGCTGCGCGAAGGGGCAACGTGGGAGAAGTGAGAGGTGAAAGATTTAAAATATGATGAAAAAGCTACAGAAACTACTAATGACAGTTGCCTGTCTGACGGCAACAACGACAGCGACCGCCCAGCAGCGGGTGGTCGAGGATTTGAACTTTGGCTGGCGCTTCCACGAGGGCGACATCGACGGTGCAGCTGCCCCAACGGCCAACGATGCCGACTGGCGCACGGTGGACCTGCCCCACGACTTCCAGATTGAGCAGCCCTGGGTGGCACCGGCCGCCGACGAGAAGGCCGACAATTCCGACGTGGCGGCCAACATCAAGAGCCGCCTTTCGAGCCGCGGCTTCAAGGAGATGGGCTGCGGCTGGTACCGTCTGCACCTGACGCCTGCCGACTCGCTGAAGAACCGCCGCCTGCTGCTCCAGTTCGACGGCCTGATGTACGTCGGCGACGTCTACCTGAACGGCGAGCGCATCGGCGGCACCGACTACGGCTATGTGGGCTTCGAGATCGACGTCACGGGCAAGCTGAAGCCCGGGCAGGAGAACGTCGTGGCCGTGCGTGCCGACACCCGCGAACCGGGCAACTCGCGCTGGTACACCGGCGGCGGGCTGATACGCCCGGTGCGCTTGGTGGCTACCGGCCGCGAACTCTACTTCGAGCGCCATCCGCTCTACATCACCACGCGCGATAATAAATATGTCACCATACAGGCCGAGCTGACCAACCGTGGCCGACAGAAGGACGTGACCATCGGCATGAAGATCTACGCCCCCGACGGTCAGCTGGTCTACGAGGGCACATCGAAGCAGAGCCGCAAGACGGCTTCGCGGACGATGGAGGCCCGTCTGCCGGAGGTGGAAATCGCCGACCCCCAGCTGTGGGACTGCGAGCACCCCAACCTCTACCGGGCCGAGGTGACGCTGCTGAGGGACGACGGTTCGGTGGCCGACCAGACCAGCTCCACCTTCGGCATCCGCACGCTGGAGTTCGGCCCTGACTATGGCTTCAGGCTCAACGGGCGCAAGGTGCTGCTCAAGGGCTATGCCAACCACCACACGCTGGGAGCCCTCGGTGCCGCCGCCTATCCGCGTGCCATCGAGAAGCGCATCCTGCTGATGAAGCAGTTCGGCCTGAACCACATACGCACCAGCCACAATCCCTACAGCCGTGAGTTCATCGAACTCTGCGACAAGTACGGCATCCTGGTGGTCGACGAGCTCTACGACAAGTGGACGCGCCAGCATACCGGCGGCCGCGTCAGCTTCGAGGAACAGTGGCAGAAGGACGTTCCCGAGTGGGTGAAGCGCGACCGCAACTCACCCTCCGTCGTGCTGTGGAGTCTCGGCAACGAGCTGCAGCAGGACCCCAACCAGCCCTACAACGACTTCGGCGTGACGATGTATCGGCTGCAGAAGACACTGCTGCAGCGCTACGACACGACACGCTTGGTGACCGTGGCCATGCACCCCCGCTACCGCAACTGGGAGACCGACTCGCTGCCCTGCGACCTGGCCATGCTCACCGACGTGCAGGCTTACAACTACCGCTATATGTACTTCCCCGGCGACGGCCGGCGCTTTCCCTGGATGACGTTCTACCAGAGCGAGGCCTCGGTTTCGGCCATGGGGCAGAACTTCTTCGAGATGGACCTCGACCGCGTCATCGGGCTGGCCTACTGGGGAGCCATCGACTACCTCGGCGAGTCGCAGGGCTGGCCCGCCAAGGGCTGGGCGCAGGGCGTGTTCGACATTGCCCTCGAACCCAAGCCGAAGGCATACTACATGAAGTCGTTCTTCAAGCCCGAGGAGCCCCTCGTCCATATTGCCGTCATCGACCGCAAGGGCGACCAGATGTGGAACGGCGTGCAGACGGGCAACGACGGCATGAGCGACCACTGGAACCGCGTGGAGGGGCAGAAGCTGTCGCTCATCACCTACACCAATGCCGACGAGGTGGAGCTGCTGCTCAACGGCAAGAGCCTCGGCAGGCAGAAGAACGACGTCGGTAACGCCAAGCTGCGCAACCAGATACGCTGGAACGACATCGTCTACCAGCCGGGCACGCTCGAGGCCGTCGCCTACAACAACAACAAGGCCGTGGCCCGCCACAAGATAGAGACCACGGGCGACGTCGCGAAGCTCACCCTCGAACCCGACCGTCCCGTCGCGCCGTCCGCTTCGGGCCAGAGTGCCCCGTGGTGCGCCGACGGGCAGGACCTGCTCCACGTCCGCGTGGTAGCCCTCGACAAGCGCGGGCGCCGCGTGCAGACCACCGACCGCGAGGTGACCTTCAGCGTCAGCGGCGACGCGCGCATCGTCGGTGTGGTCAGCGGCGACATCAACTCCGACGAGATGATGGTCGGCTCGAAGCGCCGCCTCTTTGGCGGCACGTGTACCGTCATCCTGCGTGCCGGCCGCACCGCTGGCAAGGTGACGCTCACGGCCACCGCCGACGGGCTGAAACCCGTCACATTGAAAATTGAAGAAAGGGAACGTTAAACTTTAAAAAGCAGAGAAAGTGAAACTATCAGAACTGAAGACAGGCGAGCAGGGCGTCATCGTCAAGGTGACGGGCCACGGAGGCTTCCGCAAGCGCATCATCGAGATGGGCTTCGTCAAGGGGAAGACCGTCGAGGTGCTGCTCAACGCACCGCTCCACGACCCCGTGAAGTACAAGGTAATGGGCTACGAAGTGTCGCTCAGGCACCAGGAGGCCGACATGATCGAGGTCGTGTCGGTGGCAGATGCCGCCGCGCCCACCGATACCGGCAGCACAGCCGCCCCCGAAGTCATCACCGAGCGCTACCTGCACAGCCGCGCACTGAAGGAGCACCGCCACCTGAACGTAGCCCTCGTGGGCAACCCCAACTGCGGCAAGACCTCGCTCTTCAACTTCGCCTCGGGAGCCCACGCACGGGTGGGCAACTACAGCGGCGTGACCGTCGACGCCACCGAGGCCGAGGCCCACTTCTACGGCTACGACTTCTCGCTGACCGACCTGCCCGGCACTTACTCGCTCACCTGCTACTCGCCCGAGGAGCTCTACGTGCGCCATCACCTTGCCGAGCAGATGCCCGACGTCATCATCAACGTCGTCGACGCTTCCAACCTCGAGCGCAACCTCTACCTCACCACCCAGCTCGTCGACATGAACATCCGCATGGTGTGCGCCCTGAATATGTACGACGAGTTCGAGCGACGCGGCGACACCGTCGACCTCACCACGCTCTCCACGCTCTTCGGTATGCCGATGGTGCCCACCTCGTTCAAGACCGGGCGCGGCGTCAGGGAGCTCTTCAAGGCCGTCATCCAGGTGTATGAGGGCACGCAGGGAGCCTCGCGCCACATCCACATCAACTACGGCCACGAGATAGAGAGCGGCATCCGCGAGATACAGAAGATACTCAAGGCCGACGAGCACATCAGCCAGCGGTACTCCACACGCTACCTCGCCATCAAGCTCCTCGAGAACGACCCCAACGTTGCCCGGAGCGTGGGCCAGCACATAACCGACGAGCACCGCCCCGACGACCGCCGCCACCTGCTTGCCGCGCGCAACCACGCCGCCGCCCGCGTGTTCGAAGAGACCGCCACCGACTCCGAGACGGCCATCATGGATGCCAGGTACGGCTTCATCAACGGCGCACTGCGCGAGGCCGGCTACCTCACGGGCACCAGTGAGAACATCTACCGCACCACCCACATCATCGACCGCGTGCTGTCGAACCGCTTTGTGGGCTTCCCCATCTTCTTTCTCGTCCTCTTCCTCATGTTCCACGTCACCTTCGCCATCGGGCAGTACCCGATGGACTGGATCGAGGCCGGCGTGGCGAGGCTCGGCGAGTGGGCAGCCACGGCCGTGCCCCCCGGCCCCCTGCGCTCCATGCTTGCCGACGGCGTCGTCGGCGGCGTGGGTGCCGTCATCGTCTTCCTGCCACAGATTCTCATACTCTACTTCTTCATCTCGCTCATGGAGGACACGGGCTACATGGCCCGCGCCGCCTTCATCATGGACCGGCTGATGCACCGCATGGGGCTGCACGGCAAGTCGTTCATTCCGCTCGTCATGGGCTTCGGCTGCAACGTGCCAGCCATCATGGCCACCCGCACCGTCGAGAGCCGCCGCTCGCGCCTCGTCACCATGCTCGTGCTGCCCTTCATGTCGTGCTCGGCACGCCTGCCCGTCTACATCATGGTCACGAGCCTGTTCTTCGCCGGCCGATGGCAGTCGCTCGTCATGATTTCGCTCTACGTCGTGGGCATCCTCATGGCCGTCGCAGCGAGCAACATCCTCACCCGCTTCGTGCTGAAGGGCGACGACACGCCCTTCGTCATGGAGCTGCCGCCCTACCGCTGGCCAACGGCCAAGGCCACGGCCCGCCACACGTGGGAGAAGGGCAAGGAGTATCTCAGGAAGATGGGCGGCATCATCCTCGTGGCCAGCATCATCGTCTGGGCACTCGGCTACTACGGACCCGCCGGACCCGCCGCGACGACCGCCGAGAGCTTCATCGGACTCATGGGCCGGGCCGTCGAACCGCTGTTTGCCCTCCAGGGCTTCAGTTGGCAGCTCGACGTCTCGCTCATCGCCGGAGTCGGGGCCAAGGAGATTGTAGCCTCCACCCTCGGCGTGCTCGGCGGACTGGAGCATATCACGCCCCTCTCGGCCTACGCCTACCTGCTCTTCGTGCTGCTCTACTTCCCCTGCATCGCCACCATCGCGGCCATCAGGAACGAGACCGGCTCCTGGCGCTGGGCCGCCACCGCCGCCCTCTACACAACCGCCGTCGCATGGGTCGTCTCAGCACTCGTCAGCGTCGTCGGGGGTATGTTTGTGTAGCCGACGGTCGGCTTTTGAGGGTCTGAGCCCCAGATGGTATAGTCTGCCTGACTCACTGATTATGAATAGCAGGAGACATCCTACACTTCCTGCACTTCCTACACCTGCCCGACTTTTTAGGTGTAGGAAGTGTAGGAAGTGTAGGATAAAAAGTACATATTACAACTATATATAGCGACAGGACGTAAGGACGGAGGGCAATAAGGAGGCTT
>CAJOLE010000075.1 GCA_905235325.1 uncultured Prevotella sp.
TATAGTCACCCGCAACATCAAGGATTTCAATTTTAATGGTTCCGTAGAGACATTAGAGCCAGGGAACTTCCTTGCAAAATACTTTCCCAAATAAAAGTCCTGAGTGGGACTCCCATCGGACAAAAACCCGGCGCCTTTTGCGCAAAACCCGGCGGTTTTTGGAAAAAAGGCGGCGCCTTTTGAAAATTCACTGGCGGTGAACAAAACTCATCTGGCCAATCTCATGGTGTAGGTTCGGGTGTTGGTTCAAGTGTTGGTTCGCGGCCCCGGTCGGGCTGACGAGCCCGCTTTTCGCCCTGCATCCCCGCCACCGCTCCCTTATATATAGTTGTCATTCGCACTTTTTATCTTACACTTCCGACACTTCCTACACCTAAAAAAGTTCAACAGGTGTAGGAAGTGTCGGAAGTGCAGGATGTTTGTAGTGATCGGCAATTATATACGCGCGCGATGCCGTGTCATCTCTTCTTTCATTAGCGAAGCACCTTCACTGTGCTGCCGTCTGTGCGCTTCACAATGTTCACGCCCTTCCTGAGACGGTTCTGCTTTACACCGCCCGTCGAATAGTAGGAGTCGGCAGCAGCGGGCTGAAGTTCTTCAGACTCGACGGCCACGGGGTCGTAGACACCGTATGTGAACGTCACGACGCGGCTTGTCTCACCGTCCTTGACGGCGTAGGCCCTGATGGTGACGGTCTGCTCGACCGGCAGCGGCGCAGTGTACTGCTTGCGCGAACCGTTCTCGTCGCACGGGCAGGAGCCGTCGGTGGTGTACCAGATGGTGGCATCCTCCGTGTCGGTGTGCAGCGTCACCGCCTCTCCCTTGGCTACGAAGGTGCCGCTGATGTGCGATGCCGTCGGGGCATACACAGGCAGCGTCGACGGGTCGTCGACCTGAATCACCGACTGCGCCTTTACCTTCGCGTTCTCCAAGGTCAGCAGCAGGGCCGTCTGTCCGCCCACCTTGCCGGTCACGGTGAGGCGGGCCTCGCCGTTGGCATCGAATGTCGCCTCCTCCGTCACCGTAGCGATGGTGCTTATCATGCTCTTGGCCGTCAGCTTCATGCCTGCCGCAGCCTGCGCCGGGAAGGCGTGTACGATGACGGTACGCTCGCCGCCGCGAGCCACCTCGACGATGGAGTCGGTGCCGACGGCATAGACCTCGCGCACGACGGTGAACTCCTGCTGGTAGTCCTTCTGCATCTGCAGGCCGTTGTAGGCCTCCACCTGCCGGCGCACGGTCAGCTGCACCTTGCTGCCGCTGGCGAGCGGACTATCCGTCCGCACTTTCACACGCGAGACGTATGCATCCTTCTTGTCGTACGACAGGCTCCGGTTCTGCTGCTCTATGCGGCATGGCAGCAGCCGTCCGTCCTGAACGAGTGTCAGCCGCTCAGCCGTCAGCGACTGCGGACGCATATACTCGCTGAAGGTCACCTCGACGCCATCCTCGTAGGCACGGGCAGCCTGCACCAGGGGCAGGGCATTGCGCACCAGCGGGATGTTAATGTCCAACTGCGGCGGTGGCACGGGCAGCCAGTCGGAGTAGGCCGTCTCGTAGCCAGCCTTCTCAATCTTCACCTGCCAGAGGCCCTGCGGCACATCCCAGGCATACTTGCCCTCGGCATCGGTCAGCAGCGGGTTCTCCTGACGGAACTCCTCGGCGCGCCACTTCACCACCTCGTCGTGCAGGTCGCCATACTCGTCCTCGCCCGTCCGCTTGAAGTAGATGGTGGCAGTGGCGTTCTCCACGCGGTTGTCGGCCACGGCCTCATAGACGTAGCCGGAGGGGTCGATGACTGCACGGACTTTTGGTAACTGTTCACGTCTGTCTACAATGAATCTTGCCTTCCACCACTTATCCTGTCGCTTCTTATATTCCTCGTCACAATTCAGGAAGTGGAGTGCATTTTCGTAATAGTTCATTTTTTCCCTGTAGGTTTGGTCGTTTACCCAGTTAGCCAACATCTTGACGACTGTGGTTGTTACACCAGCCATCAAGGTGTTCACCGTAGTTCCCAGTGAGGGTATGAGTCCGTTGACCCCTATTTTAATGAGGTCAGTGGCAGCAAGGTCGGCTACGGCCATTGCCAAATAGTAGGGTCCTTGCCCTCCCCATATACTGTTAGTGAATTTGTCGATGTCCTCCCTCAGTGCATTGGCATTGAACTGGTCCTCCTTACATGGATTGGGAACATCCAACCAGGCCCTGTTCAGTTCGTTCACCCTGTCATACCCCTCCTTCAGGTCATTGAGCACAGCAAGATAGGAGAAAACCTGCCCCACCGCACTGAAAAGCTTCATTCCGCCACCAACCAACTTGCCGAGACCGGTCTTGGGGGCTAACTGTGCCCATTTTTTCCCTGCCACATCCACGTCAAGCCCCTTTGTAGCCATTTGCGAGGAGACATCTTCAATGAATTCAAACATTCCCTTTCTCTTACACATGTCAAGAAAGTGCTTCTCCTGCTGTGGAGTGAGGGCAGGTGAGCCTGGCTTCATGTTGTACTTGATGAAGTCCTGAATGCCCTTGCTCATGTCAACAACGAGTTTCCCAAAGAAGATGGCAGCTTCCATGCCGGCTTTCTGAATACCTGCATAAACCACCGACAATTTGTTGTACTTAGCAATAATTTCTCCTGCAAACCGGTTGACATTGGTCGAAAAGTCTGCATCGCCGGCCCCTCTTCTTAGCCGGGCCGATGCTTCAGCATACTCACCCTTCGTCTCTATGCGTATGTCGTTCTGGAAATCCACCATTATATAAAGGTTTTCACCCGAAAGTTCGTAGATGGTGTTTCCGTCGGTCATCGTGATGGCAGTGTAGCCTTCGTCTAACAGTTTCTGGGGGTCGAGGCCTGCAGCATGGCTGATGCTCATGTCATCGTTCATATCCATGTTGTACAGGTCGAAGCCGTTAATGAACGCATCCACATCCATGGGGTATTCTTCCAGCAACTTGGTTATCGATGCGTCGAGTTCTTCGGCTGTCATACTGGGAGTCGCATCAGTGCTGTTGAATTCTACACCAACCAGCTCCGACAGTTCATTGAGCAATGCGGTGCGTTTGCCGTTGTCTGTCTCGCTACTGAGTTCCTTGATGATACGCTCCACTTCTTCTGTATATGCTTTCAGCATCTCCTTCTGGTACTCCATCATGTGGGTATTGGCAAACTGCAAATCAGCGTCCATCAGTGGTTCTGTTTTGTACAAATAATCCACATCCACGGTACACACCGCATCTTCCCGCAAGTTGACGCTGCACATCCAGTGTCCCGTGGCACCGTCATACTCTGCCGGGAGATAGCCAAGCTCACCTTTCGTGGTCTGGTATATAAGGGTGACATTCTCCACCTTAGTCGAGTCCGTTGTGTTGAAGATAATCTCAAAGAGGAACGGGTTGCTCGTATGGACGTATGCAGAATACCACTGTTCGTTCAATCTCATGGGATTCTCGTAGTCGAAGTCAATGCACAGTTTTTCAGTATCAGAGATGAGCGAACTGTAGCCATTCCGATTACCCTCATTACTCCAAAGCGGAGGGTACATCAACACGTGTAACGGGCGAATCAGGTTTTGGTCGTAGGCCACGTTCACCGTCTCGGTCTTTGCCTCCCGGCCCTGCCTGGTCGTGATGACGGCATAGACGGGAATGGAAGCCAGGTTAGGGCAGTCAGGCAGTTCCACGTGCATGTTCCAGCTGCCATCTGCTAACGACTGTGTTTCGCCCACCAAGATGTCGTTGCCGGCATACACCCTGACAGGGCTGAGTGCCGGTGCCGTTCCATAGACGGGAAATGAAAGCTTGTATATCTTCTCCGGTGCCACAATCGTCATGTACTTCACGTCGCAGGTGGCGAAGCCGATGGGCTGTGTCACAGTGCGGCCGTCGATGTCGAACTGCAGCTGTGCCGACGCTATCAGCGTGCCTTGGTCGATGGCGGTGAGGATGAAGCGGGTCGGCTCGTCCAAATAGTCAGTCTCTACAGGGATGGTCAGTCTGCCGTCCTCGACGGTGGCTCGCACCATCTTCGTGCCCGTCATCGACGAGCCTTCCACGTATTCAGCCTTGTCAGCCGGATAGTTGACCAGCAGGCGCACGTTGCTCACGCGGTCGCGGATGCTCTCTTTGAAACCGATTTCTGCCCGCAGGGTGACGTTGCAGCTGGTGCTGACCTCCGCCTTGTTCGACATGAAGAGGGTCTTCGTCCCATCCGTGTAGTAGAACGGTTCGGCATAGAGCGTAGGGATACGGTCGATGGTCAATTCAGTAATGATGCCGCTCTCCACCATTACCTTATTGCTCACGTAGTCCTTGCCGGCTTCCATGCCCACGGCGGCATAGTCGCTCAGGTAGAGCATCTTGCTGAGAAGCGGGTCGCTGCCCATGGTGACAATGGTGTAGTTGCCGTCCTTCAGTCCGTCAAGGGTCAGGGTCGCCTCATTGAAGGTTTCCTGCCGGCACAGCAGTCCGTCGGCATCGTAGAGGGCTGCCTTCACCTCCTGGTTGTCCGACCGCAGGAACGACACCTCAATACCGCCCAGCTCCTTCAGAGCGAAGATGACGGAGTCGTTATCGTTAGCGGTTAGCGTCAGCGTTGCCTCCACCGGCATGAAGTCTTCCTTCAGGCTTGTTGCCGTCAGGCGGACGCGGTCGCCCACGTTGGCTCCATCCAAGAGCTGCACCTCGGGGTACTGCACCACAATGCTGTCCAGTGACCTGCCTGTCGTCTCGTTGTAGGCGGCGATGGCCACATTGGCATAGTCGCTGTAGCCGGGAAGCGTCGTGGCCTGCTCATCGTTGGCTGCGCTTTCTGTGTAGGTGAAGCCGTAGGCAATGGTGGGGCCGCTGAGCGGCGCGAGCTGGACGGGGGCGATGTCGGTGGGTGAACCACCGACCACACTGACAGCAGTTCGCGCTGCCACATATCCCGTTGCACTGACGCTCAGGGTCAGGTCGCCTGTCAGCGTGGTCAGCTCGTAGCGTCCCAGCATATCGGTGGTGGCCGTGAAGACCTTGCCCACGGTGCCGTTCATCATCAGCGACGCGGTGACGGTCGCCATCGCAATGGGCTGCCCTGCGGTGTCGGTCACCTTGCCGCTCAGGATGATGGTGTCAGGCTGTGCCAGCATGACGGTAGTCCGTGCCGTAGCCTCCGTCACCACCAGCTCCTTGCGCGGCGGCACTCCGTAGTGTGCAGCCAGTTCAGAGGGCAGGGTGACGGTGTACAGTAGTCGTGTGCCCTCAATCTGACTTCCGAGGTGAGATCCCGTGCCGAGGCGGTTGCCCATGGCATCTGACCAGACGATGGTGGTCTGGTCGGTCACGTCGGCAGGCGTGCCGTCCTCCTGCTCAGCCGGGGTTTGCACTTGCAGACTCAGGTCGTAGAGCTGTTTCACGTTCTTGAAGGTCATCTCCATAGGCTTGTTGGCGAGTGTCACTGTGTCAGTGGCTGCCATCAGCACGCCCTGAGCATTCCGCAGGTGCGCGGTGTAAGGCTCGCCGCAGGTCTGGGCATAGAAGATGTAGGAGGGGCGCTCGTCGACGATGTACTTCGTCTCCTCACCCGTCTGTGTATTGAAGAGCGAGAGCGACATACCCACATACCGCCCGTCGGTGAAGTTGTCGGGCAGGTCGACGGTGATGTCCTCAGCCTCGCCTTCGGGTATGGGTAGAACGTCGGCAAAGCGTGTGCCCCAGACCTTATCTGCTTTATAGGCTGCAACTGACTGCTCGGGCACATAGAGAACGCAGGACTGTGGGATACGGTCGAACCCATAGAGCATATAGCCCGTATATTCGTATTCGCTGATACAGATGGCCGGCGGCACTGTGGCATAAAGCGTGACAGCCTCCAAGACGGAATTCTGAGGCAGCTGCCACCATCCGATGTATTTGATGTTCGACGGAAGAATCAGCTGCTTCAGCTTGGGCATGCCGTCGACATGAATCTCCAGCACATCATCATGCTTGTTGACTCCATCATCCCAGACGCCTTGATAAGAGGTATGCCCGAACGTGTGACGAAGGTCTAATTTCTCTGCATTGGGCAAAGCGTTGTATGAGCCTAAACTGCTGAAACACTCACTGCTCCTGCCTACTTCGCCTGAAACGGTCAGGGTTTTCACATCGGCGGGTTTGATGCCGAACTGATTCAGATAGGTGTACAGATGGAAGCCGCCGATGGAGTTGCCACCAGGAGCCTGCCCTGCTTTCTGGAAATAGTTGACGAACAGCTCGCCTGTAGTGGCATTCCAGCTGTTGGTGCCGGGGCTGTCCGGATTCTGCATCTGTCCGTCTCCATATTCCCATCCTCCTTCCGGCACTTCGGGGTCGAACTCTGCACAGGCGTTGATGGTTACATCGTGACTGGGCATCGTGAAGACAGGCCAGACATCAGAACTGACCATGACTTCCCTCCCCTCAAACATCTTCTTTCCCTCACATTCCATGTGGGTATATACCCAGCCCAAGTTGGCCAATCCCATGATTTCGATTTTCACGCTGTCGGCTGCCGCCAGCTCGCAGCTGACGCTGTAATCGGCCGTGTTGTTTGTCAGATTGTTGTAAAAATCCCAGCTACCATCGCTGTGGTGGTTATATATATTGATGCTCAGGCTGCGCCCGACGGTGGAGACGACGGTCAGCTTGTATGCCTGTGCCGATACTGCTGTAAGCATCAACAGCAGCATGACGAAATAGCTCTGTATCTTTTTCATAGTATGTCGTTATTTGATGATGATTTTCTTTCCGTTCTTGATATAGATGCCAGGACGCAGGATGCCAGTGACGGGGCGGCCCTGGAGGTCGTAGAGAAGGGAAGGCTGCTGTTGCGAATACGCAACACACTTGACACCCGTGGGTGTGCCGTAGGCAAGGACGAAGCGGGTGGTCGTTTCGCCGGCCTGGGCAGTGAAGGTGTAAGGCTCGGTGGCTGGCTGCATGGTGCCTGTCTCGTGGTCGATGAGCATCAGTCTGCCCTCCAGGTCGGGATAAGGTGTCTTGAAGTCGGCTGATAACGTATATTCGCCGGCTTCGGGGAACCTGGCACCCACGCTCACCTCGTCACCCTCGGCAAAAGGCTGTTCGCTGATGGCATAGTGGGTGTTGTCGGCACCAATTACATATAGTAAGGTGGAGGTGCCGGTGAGGTCGGGGAACTTGGTGGCATCGCAGGCAGCTTCGTAGTCAGCACTGGCATCGGGATTGCCTACCAGTCGGGTACGGTCAAGCTCCATGCCTTCGGCATTCCGCATGTGCAAGTTGATGACACGACGGTTCTCCATCGTGCCCACAGGCGGACGGGGAGCGGCAGCACGCCGCTGTCTTGCCCGAGCGGGACTGACGTCGGAGGTCAGTTCGGCATAGAAGTCCTCGTAGTCGCTGACGGTGGCGAAACGTCCGTATTCTGGGAAGTTCAGGGCCTCACAGCCCAACGGACGCTGCACGAAGAACCCTTGGAAGGGGTGCAGCACATAGTTGTCGTCAACAGGACTGTAAGTGACGTAGCCCTCGGGCCAGGTCGTCACGCTCGCTCCCCAAGGCAAGGGATAGGAGAACGGCTCCTTCCTGCCATAGACCACGAACGGCATGGACGGCTCGAAGTATTTGGTGCTGTAGAAGCAGGGGTAGGGGTTGCCGATAAAGTTCCACGAGCGGTCAGAAGCAGCCGAGGCGGTGAATTGTTGAAGTGGGATGGCAACGTCCTCGGTGGTGAAGATGTTGTTCTTGTTGGCATTGTTGATGGCGGGCAGCTCGATGGTGACAGACGGTGTTACCACCTCGTTCCATCCGCAGGTGAAGATAAAGCCCTCGCCCGCATGGAGGATGCTGTCGGCTGTCTGCCTCACCCACACCTCGTCGAACTTGGCATCGGCGCGCATCTGTCCGGAGTACTTCCTGACGGCCCACTGGAAGTTGTTACCAGTCTCTAAGACGTGCAAATCGCCCAGGCGACAGTCAAAGGGCAGCGACATAAACAGCCAGCTGCCGCTCCAGAAGGTCGACGCATTCAGCCGCAACGTCGTTTTCACCGCATCGGCGCGCATCGGCGATTTAGCATAGAGCGTCGGCCAGCAGTTGTCGAGCGTGGTGGTCGTCATCGTGTTCTTCTTCAGGATGCGGATGGCGTTCTCGTAGGCGTCCTGCTCAATGTTGAACGTGCCGACAGACAGCGTTCCCTCAGCCTCGTGGGTGAGGTGGCCGGCATAGTAGAGACTGTTTTCGTTGTCCGTGCTGACGGCAAGAGTCAGATTCGGCTTTCCCTTGGGCAGGCTACGGCTGAGCGTGAACTCCTTGCACACGCGCAGGTCGGCGGGCCAGCTGATGTCGAGCGGATTGAACTCGGGGAAATGGTTCCAGCCCGCCTCCAGTTCGTATGGCGTGCAGGCCGGGTGCGAGAGCCGGTGGCCACGCATCATGTAGTTCAGATAGACCACGTCGTCATAGGGATAGGTCTTCTCCCTGACCGTAAGGTCTTTGCTGTCATCGTAGTTGTAGAGACCGTAATACCTATAGGGCACCTTGCGGTTGTAGAGGTCGCCATAATAGACATACCCTGGCTGCTCGGTGCCGTAGTATGACTGGTTCTTCCCATAATAGGAGGGAGGAGCCACGAGCGAGGGCGGCACAATGCCCAGACAGGTGACATCCTTCAGACTGTCACAGTGGTCGAAGGCGCCGTTCGCACGGATCAACGTGGAGGGAAGCGTCACCCGCCTAAGGTTCCTGCAACCCCTGAAGGCGGATTCCTCTATCACCTCCACACCCTCCGGAATAACAACCTCTACAAGGTCACTTCGGTTCTGAAACGCATTGGCAGGAATAATCTTCGTCCCGGCTGGCAACTGGCTCGGATCCATGTTACCGTAGTCCGTCGTCTGTGCCCATACTGGCAGGGTCAGACTCAATAGCAATAGAATAGCAATATCTTTCATAAGCCTTAGGTATTATTTTTTGCCGCAAAAATATAAAAAATTGGGCAAACATCCAAATACCAAGCCCCGGTTTTGGACGAAGCCCCCGCTTTTTTGGACGAAGCAAAGAAACGGCAGCCAAAAAGACGCCCGATTCCTGTTTGTCACGGAATCGGGCGTCTATCGTCTTTTGTTCATTCTGCGTCAACCCGCACAAACGCCGGGCGGGCATCAGGATTGTCGGTCGCCACCTCGACGTTCTGGAAGCTGACGTGGCGGGCGTGGCGAACATAAAAGCCCTTGGCGGGCAGGTTGCCCCACATCGTGGCCTCCGGGTACTCGCGCTCCTTCTCATCCTTCAGGGCCTCGTCAATCGCCGGCACGACGACGCGCCCGCCGCCGGCCTCCGCGCAGCGGTCGACAGCCCGCTGGATGGCCTCGGTGCTGAGCCGGGTGGTGTCGCTGACGGCCCCGAAGTCGGTGATGACGTAGTCCTTCGCCCCAGCCGTCAACGACAGCAGCACGGCCAGCGTCAGCGACAGCCGCCGCCAGACGAAGCGGGGAATGCGCCGCCACAGCCATGTGACGATGCGCCAGCGCCAGTCGATGACGCGCACGTGGCGCCGCCGCTCGATGGAGCTGACGATGTCGCGGGCCACCCGGGTCTTGTCAAGCAGCATAGGGTAGGGGTCGCCGCCCAGCAGGTCGGTCTCGACGAAGCCCGGCCGGATGTCGGTGAAGCGGATGTTCAGCCGGCGGGCGTTGGCCAGCTGCTCCAGTGCCTGGACGTAGGTGTTCTGCAGCGCCTTCGTGGCAGAGTAGGCCGGGGCAGGCCCTAAGCCCTTCGTGCCCGCAATCGACGAGATGGCGGCGATATGCCCGCCGCCGTGACTGGCCATGTAGCGGTAGGCCGCCCCCACCATGCGGGTGAAGCCCAGGCCGTTGGTCTCGACGGTCTGCAGCTCGATGTCCTCCTGCAGCTCGCGGTTCTGGCGGCCGATGCCCGAGGCATGGAAGTAGAGGTCCATACCGCCCAGCCGTTCGGCCAGCTCTACGAGCCGCTGCCCGGCCTCGGCGTCGTTCACGTCAATCTGTGCCGCGACCTCAAACTCCGCCAGGCGTTCCACCCTGCGGGCGGCTACGCCCACCGTCCAGCCCTTCTGCCTGAGCAGCCGCGCCACCTCAAGTCCGATGCCCGACGAGGCACCCACAACAACTGCTCGCTTCATAACGGCTTACTTGGCCTCGCCGTCGCCATAGATGAAGGCGAAGGCTCCGCTGGCGTAGTCGAAAATCTCACCGTCGCGGAAGAAGCGCTTCAGCTCTATCTCGGCGTTCGACGTCGAGTCGCTGGCGTGTACGATGTTCTGCTGGTTGCTCATCGAATAGTCGCCGCGGATGGTGCCGGGAGCAGCCTCACGTCCGTTGGTGGCGCCAGTCATCGTGCGAACCACCTGCACGGCGTCAACACCCTCAAGGGCGAGCGCCACGACGGGCGAGGCCTGCATCGACGCTGCCAACGCAGGGAAGAAGGGACGGTCGACGAGGTGGGCATAGTGTTCGCGCAGAATCTCGTCGGAGAGCTGCATCATCTTCATACCGGCGACGCGCAGTCCGCGACGCTCAAAGCGGTTCACGATCTCGCCAATCAGCTGGCGCTGCACGCAGCTGGGCTTCAGTAAAACAAGTGTCTTTTCCATCGTTGCAATGTTTTAAATAGTTGGTAGTAAAGAATCTGAGCGCAAAGTTACTGCTTTTTATTGAATATTCCTTGTTTTTCACAATAAAATTACTTTTGCTTGCACATTTCAATTATTATAACTATCTTTGCGCTCGCTTTCACCCACGCCGTGCCGTAATCAACAAGAAAGCGGAGCGGTGAAGAAGAGGGAGGAGCACTACATTTTGGAAATGCGTCGCTGACGCACTGTTTTTGGCCGTTGCCGTTGGAACCTGAGAAATTCGAACGTAGAGTCAAAGGCATTGCAGAGGTTGGTGCTACGGGTAGGTATATGCCGTCCCGTTGGCGTGCAGAGGGCAAACCATGTCCTCACGCACGCTTTTACGGGCATACTATATATACCAACGGCGTGGGTGTCAATTCTGCTCTGTTCATTCTACGGGTATTCTCAGGACCTCAACGGCGGACAGGCAGAAGCCAGATACCCCGCTTTTTCTTTTGTAGCTTTCATCATCATTGTTTCACGTAGTCCGACTCCGGGTATTTGGCGGGCATATAGATGAAGCGACTAAATGCAACAAAGGAAAACGCTGTTGTGGGGTCTTATCCTCTTCATTGTCTTGGCCTGTAAGTCTGAGGAGAAAAAGGTGATTGTATGTTGGGGCGATAGTCTGACCGCACCACATAATGGGCGAGGCATACAAGGGAAACTGAAGCGGCTTGTCATGGGAACCGACTATCCTGGGTATTTGGAAGAGATGCTTGGCGATGGCTTTGAAGTCGTTAATGCCGGAGTGGGTGGCGAGAACACACTGACAATCATGGCGCGCCAAGGGGCATACCCTATGAAACTGGCTCATGATGTCGTCCTTACGTCTGACAACAAGGTGCCTATCAGCAACAACGACACTGTAACATTCGTTTCTGCATATAATGGCGTAGAAGTCGGTCCGCTTCATCAATATACTTGGAAACCAGAAGGTCCTTCACAAATCAATCCCTGCCGCATCGGAACACACACGCTTATGTTGTCTTCTGATATTCAATCTAACGGGAAATGCAACTATTATCTCACCCCAGAGAACAAACTTACAGAACCCGATACGCTCAGGAAGGGAAGCATCGTGACAACCTATGCAATGAGCAACCTTCGGGGGAAACATGCGAACGTGTTCTTTATCGGACAAAACGGCGGCTTCAGTAATGTAGCCGACCTAATCAGACAACTCCGCGCAATGATAGCTTACAGCCAGTCATGTCGCTACATCGTCATCAGTTTCCATAAAACTAACCACATCATCAATACCATCCCGAGAATGATAGAGATGGAGGACTCGCTTAGTTTGTGTTTCGGAAAGCACTACATTAACCTTAGAAAGTATATGGTTGCAAACG
>CAJOLE010000076.1 GCA_905235325.1 uncultured Prevotella sp.
ATCATTCTAATGATTACCTTTCATTTGGTCTACATCAGCGATTCATACCCGTATGTTAAACAGGTTGTCTATACTTTCCACATGCCCGGCTTTCTGATGATATCGGGCTATTTGTTAAATATTAGTAAGTCTTGGAAAGATTTTGTGAAGACAATGCTTGGTTATGTCATTCCATATTTCATTATGGAGAGTAGTTACATTGTGATGGCCTCAGCATTACCTATACGCGAACATATCGACATACTGACATTAAGGGTGTATTTTGACAGATTATTTCTTCATCCTATCGGACCATATTGGTATTTACAAACATTGATCTGTTGTGGTATCACATACATGGTGATATTCCACTTTGTTCCATTGAAAAACAATTCAAGAATAATTCTTATCGGAATTATCTTCCATGTGTTTTCTAATTTGTTTGGAGTTATGTCATTTGCCTGCTCTTTATATTTCTTGGCAGGAGTGGCCATACGTCAAAGTGGTATTCCTTTTATGGAGATCTTTCAACAATCTCCTTATGCAATTCTTGCATTTGCATTACTAGCAATTTATCCACATAACCTACAAATGGAACAATCAGGGGGAGTACTAATGGTTTATCTGGTAATTGTAGGACTTCTTTTTGTCTATTCCCATATTGGGGAAAAAATGCACATATTATTCACTTTCTTAGGTATGAATACAATGCCTTTATTTCTGTTTTCTCCTATCTTCACGTTTCTTTGTAAACCATTAGTGCCTATTCTACAATTTGATCCGACGAGGATTATATTTCTTTTTGTATCACTTGTAATATGTGTCTTAGGAAGTCTTTCCGTAGAATGGGTAATGGATCGAATAGGCCTTTCCAAATATTTTTATTTAAAATAAGGGGATCAAGAGTATCTACATCTTACAATATATACATGTCTCATTAATTGGAAAGAAAAATGATTATTATGATAATAGGGGGATGATAGCGTAAGGGTAGTGCCATCTTCGCTGATCGCACTACCCTTAAACTGTTGTTTTCTAAATGGTTATCCGAAATGATAGGGGGATAGCCCCATTTTTTTTATGCTTTTGTTACAGCCTCTTGCGGTTTTTCCTGCTCCTTGCGGTCGTCGATGTTGTCGCCCTCCGTGGGCTTCATCTCCTCCTCGAAGTCGGTGATGCCCGCCTCGACGAGGATGTTATACCATTGTATGAGCTTCTGGATGTGTGAGTTCTTCACGCGGTCGCGGTCCCACTCGGGCAGCACCTTCGTGAAGAATTCGTGAAGCTCGTCGGCAGAGGCTTTCTTGGGGTCGATGCTGGCTTTCTTGCCGCCCTCCAGCTTCTTGACGCTTTCGAGGATGGTCATCAGGGGCACGTCGTCGGTCTCGGTGTACATGGCGATGTCGGCCAACGACGTGATGCGGTCGGTGCCGAAGGCCGGCTGGCGGCGGTGTGTGGCATCGAGGGCCTCGACGATAAGGTTGTTCTTTCCACGTGAAATCAGTTTGTAGAGGCCGGGCTTGCCGGCGATTGCTAAGATTGTCTGTTGCATTTTTTTCTTTTTTGTTTTTTATTTTCGATGTTTCGATGTTTCGATGTTTCGATGTTTCGATGTTTCGATGCTTCGAGGCTTTGAGGCTTTGAGGCTTTGATGTTTCGAGGCTTCGAGACTTCAGGATAACGAGCGGATGATGTCGTCGAGCTGCTTGTCGATGTCTTGCCGGCCGTCGTTGACGATCTCATAGTCGGCCCGCTGGCGGACCTCCTCCTGCGGCCACTGGCGGGCCATCCACTGCAGGGCCTGGCTGCGGGTGATGCCGTCGCGCTGCATGATGCGCCTGATGCGCACCTCCTCTGGGGCGGTGACCACGACGACGCGGTCGACGTAGCGGTCGGCTCCCGATTCGTACATGATGGCCGATTCCATCCAGTCGAGGCCGCTCTCTGTGAAGTCGGCGAAGACGGCGGGGTGAACAATGGCATTGATGGCCCGCTGGTTGGCCTCGCTGGCCAGGAGGAAACGGCTGATGGCCGCCTTCTCGAGCGAGCCGACGAGCTCGGTCAGCTGGCGTTGCAGCTCCTGCGAGGTGCGCATCAGGCGCTTGGCGGCCGCGTCGCAGTCGTAGACCGTGATGCCGCGGGCGGCCAGACGTGCCGCTACGTAGCTCTTGCCGCTGCCGATGCCTCCGGCAATACCTATTTTCATGGGGTTGTCTTCTCAATGAGATAGTCTACCTGCTTGGTGACGAGTGTGGCTCGGGTGATGCCCTGCGGCACTTTCTGCAGGTAGAGGTTACACTTCTCTGTCTGTTGGTCGCGCAACTCGTCGTAGTCGGCGACGACGGTGAAGTCCTTGGCCGAGAGCGTGCGGTAGACGTTGACACCCGTGACGAACTTGACCGACACCTTGGCCGGGAACGTTCGGAGCGTCATGTTGGGGGGCAGGTTGATGCCTTCGATGGGAATGTCGTCGATGCTCTCCTCCGTCAGCACGTCGGTGTAGAAGGTGGTCTTCACGTGGTCGGGCACTATCTTCACGCCCTCCAACTTGCGCAGCTTGCAGTCGATGGCGAGCGTGTCGCGGAACCCTACGTGGTTGAGCGTCTCGGTGTAGGCCATGGTGATGCTGTCGAGCCGCTCTTCCGAGGCATAGACGGTGACGCTGTCGGGCTCATAGCTGACGTGGCTGAGGAAGTAGAGGTGCTCTGGAATGACACGTCCCCGCCAGCGCACGGGGATGCGCTTGAACGAGCCGGAGGTGTAATAGTAGTGGAGCTTGTCGGGCTTGATGCTGACAATCTTGCTCGAAGCAGCCAGGTGGTTCTGCACTATCTTCGCCAGCTCGGTGGCCGGAATGGTGCCGGTTCCGCCTGACAGGTCGTAGCTCTTGAAGTCGGCTTCTACCTTTCTCAGTGCGTCGCCATATATATAAGAAAGGAGCGTGACGCCCCGGTCGCGGATGACGACCCTGATGGTGTCGGTCTCTTCGCTGGTAAGCATGATGTCCGACGGTACGTTGCTCATGCGGACAGGCACTTCCACCTCCTGCTCGTAGGTCTCGTTGAGGGTCAGCATCAGCCAGAAGACCGCTGAGAGCGCGAGAAAGAATAAGAAAATCAGAAACTCTCTGTTTGTGCGGCTGAACAGAAAGTTCCTGATGATGGTGAAAACTTTGCCTGTCGATATCATGCCTTACTTCGTCTGGGGCGTGCTGGCCATGTCCTTGAACACGTAGGTCTTGTCGACGGTGATGACCACGTCGCGAGCAATCTTCACGTCCACAGTGTTCTTGGCCAGGTCGATGCTCTTCACAGTGCCGTGAACACCGCCGCCGACGATGACGTCGGCACCCTCGGTGAGTGAGTTCTGGAACTTCTGGATTTCCTTCTGCTTCTTCTGCTGGGGCTTGATCATGAAGAACCACATGATGGCGAAGATGGCTACCATCATCAGAATCATCGACATGCCGCTGCCGCTTCCCTGTGCTGCCTGTGCAGCTAAAATAATCTGTGTCATTTCGTTTCGTTATTTCGTTGTTTCGTTGTTTTTTGTTGTTTCGATGTTTCGATGCTTCGATGTTTCGATGTTTCGATGCTTCGATGTTTCGATGCTTCGATGCTTCGATGTTTCGATGCTTCGGTGCTTCGATGTTTCGATGTTTCGATATTTCGATGCTTCGAAGTGTCGAAGTTCCGATGTTAACTGGCCGGCTTCTCGTCCATCCGCTTCATCAGCCGGCCGCTCTTGATGAGGTGGCGGGCGATGGCGTCGAGCATTCCGTTGATGTAGCCGCCGCTCTTCGGGGTGGAGTAGAGCTTGGCAATGTCGACAAACTCATTGATGGTGACGCTTACCGGGATAGAGGGGAAGGTCATCATCTCGGCAATGGCTATCTGCATGATGACGACGTCCATGTAGGCCAGGCGCGAGAAGTCCCAGTTGCGCGAGGCTTCGCTCATGTAGTGCTGGTATTCGTCGCCATTGAGTATCGAGGCGCGGAACAGCTTGCGGGCGTAGTCCTTGTCCTCTTCGCTGTCGTACTCGGGCAGCAGCTCCTGGCGGGCACCGTTCTGCTCGTCGAAGCGCTTGATGGTCTTCAGCACGAAGGTGTCGACAATCTCCTTGTCGTCGTTCCAGTAGAGGCTCTGCTCCTCGAACAGCTCGTCGAGGTCGGGGTTGTCCTGAATGAGCGTCCGGTAAATCTTGCGCCACACCTCTCGGTCGGAGGCGTAGTTGTCATCCGGGGCACTCATGTATTCCTTGTAAATCTCGCTTTGCTCAATCAGTTCGTATAGCTTGCCGACGAACTTCTGCTGGTCGGCCCAGGTCTGGTTCTGGTTGCCGATGAATTCGCAGAGCTGTCGGTTCTCCTCAAGCTGTAGTGTGAAGCGGTTATAGGCAAAGCGTGTCGAGGGCGGCTTGGTGCCCTCCCGGCGTGCCTTGCCCTCGGCAATCTCCAGTCGCCGCTTTGCCTCTTTCGCAACGGCCACCATCAGCGCCAGCAGATAGTTGTACAGGTCGTAGGCTTTTGAAAGACTGAACAGCAGTTCTTTCTCAGCAGAGTCTATGTTCTTGTTGCCGTTTTGATAGTACGCATAGGTTAACTGGACAATCTTGATGCGTATAATTTCACGATTAATCATGCTCTAATGCTTTGTTTCGACTGCAAAAATACTTATTTTCCGCTGATTATGCAAGAAAATCATGCAAAAATTGTTTTTTTTTGCTTTTCACTGTCTACTTTTCGCTTTTTTATTGTACCTTTGCACCCGCTTTCCGCGAGAAAGCCCACCGTGTGATGGTGAATTAACAACAAACAAAGTATTAATTTAGAGTAACACAGCAACGTTATGAAAGAAATCAATGTGAGCGGACAGAAGCGTACCGCTACCGGCAAGAAGGCTTCAAAGCTTCTGCGCAAGGAGGGACTCGTTCCCTGCAATCTGTATGGTGAGAAAAAAGGTGAGAACGGCCTGCCCGAGGCCCTGGCTTTCCAGGCTTCGTTCGCAGAGTTGCGCAAGGCTATCTATACGCCTCATGTGTATGTCGTCAACCTCACTATTGACGGCGAGGCTCACAAGGCCATTATGAAGGAACTGCAGTTCCACCCCACGACGGACGCTCTGCTGCACGCCGACTTCTACGAGGTGAACGAGACGAAGGACATCACCGTTGGCATCCCCGTCAACCTGACCGGCCACGCTCAGGGTGTGCGCGATGGTGGTCGACTGAACCTCTCCATCCGTAAGATCGACGTTACCGCTCCTTATAAGAACATCCCCGAGAAGCTCGACATCGACGTTACCGACCTCCAGCTGGGCAAGGCCATCAAGGTTGGCTCGCTGCAGTTCGAGGGTCTGGAGATTGCCACCTCGCCCGAGGTCGTCGTCTGCTCAGTGAAGGCTACCCGCGCTTCGCGTGCCGCTGCTGCTGAGGCCGCTCAGTAATAACAGAGTATGGATAAGTATTTGATTGTCGGACTGGGCAATCCGGGCGACGAGTACGCCACGACCCGCCACAATACAGGCTATATGGTGTTGGACGCTTTTGCGAAGGCGTCCAATACTGTTTTCAGCGACCGACGCTACGGCTTTGTCGCCGAGACGTCGCTGAAGGGGCGGAAGGTGGTGCTGCTCAAGCCCACTACCTACATGAATCTCAGCGGCAATGCCGTGCGCTATTGGCTGGGTAAGGAGAACATCGACCAGCAGCGGCTGCTCGTCGTCAGCGACGACGTGGCTCTGCCGCTTGGGCAGTTCCGCCTGAAGGCCAGTGGCTCGAACGGCGGCCACAACGGGCTGGGGCATATCCAGCAGCTCATCGGTCAGAACTATGCCCGTCTGCGCATGGGCATCGGCAACGACTATCCGCAGGGCGGACAGATTGACTGGGTGCTCGGCAACTACAGCGACGACGACCTGCGCCAGCTGCAGCCCTCCATCGACCTGGCCGTCGACATCGTCCGCAGCTTTGTCCTGGCCGGCATCGACGTCACGATGAATCAGTTCAACAAGTTAGGCAAACAGCCCACCCCGCCAACATTGCCCATTCAGCCCCAATAACCTCACTCCATGGACGAAGCAAGAATAGACAAATGGCTCTGGGCCT
Organism: uncultured Prevotella sp.; assembly: GCA_905235325.1. Lineage (GTDB taxonomy): Bacteria > Bacteroidota > Bacteroidia > Bacteroidales > Bacteroidaceae > Prevotella. The sequence continues at coordinate 6,088 of CAJOLE010000076.1, forward strand.
CGCGCATCTTCAAGACGCGCACCATTGCCGCCGATGCCTGCAAGAACGGGCGGGTCACGGTGAACGACGTGCCGGTGAAGCCGTCGCGCATGGTGAAGGTCGGCGATGTCATCGGTGTGCGCAAGCCGCCCGTCACCTACACCTTCCGCATTCTGAAGACCATTGAGCAGAGGGTGGGGGCCAAGCTGCTGCCGGAGATCTATGAGAACATCACCACGCCCGATCAATACGAACTGTTGGAAATGAACCGCATCAGCGGTTTCGTCGACCGCCAGCGCGGCACCGGTCGGCCCACGAAGAAAGAGCGCCGCGCTATGGATGCTTTTTTGAATGATGAATAATATGAAGAGAATCTGTCTGTTTGCAAACATCCTTGCCGTGCTGGCCGTTGCAGCCCAGCTGACCGGCTGTCTCGAAAGCGACGACCCCTACACGGCGGGCTTCGACTTTATGAAGCCTGTCAACGTGCGTACAAACGTCTATGCCAATACCTCGACCGACTCGCTGATCATGCTGAGTCAGGGGCCTTGGCAGATTACCGCCGACACGCCCGATGCCCGATGGTGTACCATCGACCTGATGACCGGTGAAGGCTTCGCCATCTATGCGCTTGGCGTACATTTCGAACAGAACACCACGGGGCAGCAGCGCCTCGTGCAGTTTACCGTCACCGACACTAACCATCCAGACAAGGCATACGCCTCATGGCAGTATCTGCAGTATGCCACCCGGGGCGACGGCTCCTTTGGCTCGGCCGCCTTGGTCAGGGGCATCAGGTCGAGCGACAAATGGGAGGTCAGCATCAGCTACGACGCGAAGAGCCGCCCTGTGCAGATGAACGTGAAGAGTCCCGAAGGCACCAGCGAGCAGTACCGTATGGCCTATAACGAGAATTCGGCAACACTGAGCCTCACGACCGCCGATGGTACGCTGACCGGCGCAATGGACAACGGCTACCAGACCGACCGGCTCGTCGGTGCCGGCGACACCATCGGCTATGCCCCGCAGTATTATTCCAACGGCATGGAGATGCCCATCTCCGACGCTTTCAGCTACGTGGCCTCGCGGCTGAAGCGCACCCAGGCCTTCGCCTACCTCATTGACGGCAAGAACCTGAACCCTGACAACGAGCATACGGCCGACAGCCTGATCTACCTCAGCCGCTGGAAGCACGAAGCCAAGCCACAGACCGTTGAGCACTACAAGCTGCAGTACGGCACGACGGACAACCGCTATCAGACCGTCGACGTCAACCAGCTGCTGCTCGGCATGGACGAGTGTGAGCCGCTGCAGCTCATCTCCATGTTCCGCCTCTGCCGCAGCACCAGCATCGTGACACGGGCAACGTCGGCCACCGGCACCATCGACGTCGCCACCGAGCTGAATGCCGACCGCAGCGTGCGCCGCATAGTGGTCAGCGACAGCCGCAAGGGAACTGAAGTGACTTACGATTTTGAATATTGAGATATGGACCGCAAACAAGAACACCTGAAAGCCCTGGGCCGCGAGACCGAGTACCTGAACCGCTATGCGCCGGAGGTCTTAGAGACGTTTGAGAACAAGCATCAGGGCAACGACTACTGGGTGCAGTTCAACTGTCCCGAGTTCACGTCGCTCTGTCCCATTACGGGGCAGCCCGACTTTGCCGAGATCAAGATCATGTATATCCCGTCGGAGCGCATGGTCGAGTCGAAGAGTCTGAAGCTCTACCTCTTCTCGTTCCGCAACAACGGCGACTTCCACGAGGACTGTGTGAACATCATCATGAAGGACCTGGTGCGCCTGATGGATCCCAAGTACATCGAGGTTGTCGGACTGTTCACTCCCCGTGGCGGCATCAGCATCTACCCCTATGCCAACTACGGCAAGCCCGGCACCAAATACGAGAAGATGGCCGAGCAACGTATGCTCAGCCATCAGGTTATTTGAGAAATGGGAGGTGGGAAATGTTTCCGCTTCCCACTTTTCACTTTTCACTTCCCGCTTCTATAGTATCCTTGCTCGGTGCCGTCGCTGAAGCGCAGCACCAGAGAGTCGCGGCGCAGCATGACAAGTTGTGCCGTGTCCGTACTCGTGACGGTCGATACGCCAGCCGTGTCGCGCCTCGTCTCGCTCAGCAGCAGCTTCCCGTTGAAGAGGTACCACATACGGTAACGCTTCTGTGGCGGAAACTGCACCCGTCCGTTCTTTTCCGGTGTCCTGTCGCTGCTCATGCCGATGGGGCGCACAATATGCTCGCTCTTGATTTCCATGCCGAACTCCCGGGGCTGCGCTATCTGCGCCAGCACTGAGTCCAAGCTTTCCTTGGCCTCGGGCGACAGGCTTTCCTGGTCGGTGTTGGCATGGTGGCGCAGGTGTGGCTTCACCAGATAGCGCCAGTCGCCCTTCAGCCTGTCGAGGTCGACGACGAGGTCGGCCACCTTGCTGTCCTCGCGGTTTACCATCACGGCCATGTTGTCGCCCGTGGCAGGCCGCCCGAACACCTTCCTCTCTCTCCAGGCGTCGAGGATGTCAAACGTGTCGGGGTCTTCGCCCGTCAGTGGCAGCAGCAGCAGGATGGAGTCGTTGCTGCCGTCGCAGGCCAGTCCGTAGACCATCGAGTCGCCCTCCAGTTCTTGCACTGAGTTGTCGGGCCTGTTGTCCCCACTTGTCTTGTCGCCCCTCGTGCCGCAGGCCGCCACTATGGCGGCGAGTGTGGCAGCCAGAAGGAGCCTTCCGTGTCTGTTGTCGTTTTTCATTGTTGTCCAGTCGTTTCTAATAGATGCCATATTGTTGTTTGAACCATAGCAGGAATACAGGGGCGACGAAACAGAGAATGCCGTTTCGCAGCTCGACAAAGTCCTTGGCTATGATGACCTTCTTGTTCCGGGCAATGGTCTGGGTATCAATAAAGTTCTCTTTCTCTGCTAAATAGCCATAAACAAATGGGCGGTTCATAACAGTCATTGTCTTGTATGGAAAAGTTACTGACGGAAGGACTGCGCCATCAGAGTCTTGACCGTCTCTCGGTCTTTGCCTAACGTCTGCGCAATCTCGTCTATCGTCTTTCCTGCATCTAACAACATCTTTATCGTCGTGCGCAACAGATCGCCCTGCTCCGCTAACTGCGTCTCCTGCTCCGCTAACTGCGTCTCCTGCTCCGCTAACTGCGTCTCCTGCTCCGCTAACTGCGACTTCTGCTCCGCTAACTGCGACTTCTGCTCCGCTAATTGCGTCTCCTGCTCCGCTAACTGCGACTTCTGCTCCGCTAACTGCGACTTCTGCTCCGCTAACTGCGTTCTTTGTTCTGCTATTTGGTGGTCACGCATGAGGATTTCAGTATCACGCTTCTCAATGGCACCGTAATATTCATCCTCGACGTTCATTTTGTGGCGCATGTCGGCATCGGCCGCAGCCATTGTCAGACGGTGAAGGATACGCTCCATGTCGGCGTCGTCACCGTAGAGCCTTTCGTCAATCTTCAACACACGGCTGTCGTTTTCGTCCTTGTACGTCTGGTCGAAGACGCTCAGCACCATGTCCAGATGATTGTTGATGCGGCCATGTAGTCGCGGTATCTGCACAATGATGCTGTCGTGGGTCAGACTGTCGACGAAGGGATTGGGAAGCCCCTGCGTCACGATGTTGTCGTCATAATCCCTCGACTGGTGGCTCACGTAGAGCACAGGCTCCTCGATGTCGCCCACCTTATGACCAAGCAGATAGACGGCCACCATCGGCAGTGCCTGACTGGCACTCATCATGTTTTTGGGGTTGGAGTAGTGTACGCCCAGATACTGGCGGAAGCGCAGGGTCTCGGTGTCGAGCCAGGTCTTCTGCAACTCAATCAGGATGAGCTTTTCCTTTCCGTCGCTGTCGCGCACCGTTGCTCCGAAGTCAATGCGAAACACCGAGAGGCTGTCGCGGGTTTCGTCGCTATACTCATGAGGGCGCACCTGAACAGCCGTCACCTCCACCTTGAGCAGTGCAGACAGGATGGTGCGGGCTATGCGTTCGTCGTCCATCAGGTATTTGAACACGATGTCGTAAATCGGGTTGGCTACAATCATGATATCATTCTTGAACGGTGCAAAGTTACAACTAAATTTTGATTCAGCCAAATAAAATCTTTCTTTTCTTCCGGTCACAAAGACAGCAGGGGCATCAGAACAGTGGCGGCCACCCCTTGTAGGATGGCCGCCACCTGATAATGTGATGTGTCAGCAATTCCTTGCTGTCCTGATTAGTCCTCTGTGAAGATTAATTCGCGCGCTAAGTTGCCGCTGGTCTCGTCTGTAGTTCCGACTTCGTCCAGGTTGAAACCGTCTTCGATGGCAACACTTCCTGCCAGCATCTCTTCGGTCATAACGTCGAGGATATCTACCTCGGGCTTCTGATATGTCTTCATAATTTTATTCTCTTTAATATCTGTTTATAATACCTTTTAATTACTTAATCACTTTCTTGCCGCCGATGATGAACAGACCCTTCTGGGCGTTCTTCACGCGCTGGCCGGCCAGGTTGTAGATCTCGCTGCTCTGCTCAGCCGTCTCAACGGCCTTGATGGCAGTAGCCTCGCCGAGGGCGATGAACTCGCGAGCCTCAGAGGCCACGGGAGCGATATAGGCCGTATTGGCACCAAGGGTGAACTCTGCGGTGGTCTTGTAGAAGCCAACTTCAGGAGTACCCATCAGCACGTAGCTGCCAGCGGGAGCTGTTGTTCCGCTAATCAGAACGTTGTCAGCAATAGCCTCAGCACCTTCAGCGGCAACGGGGATAGTCACTT
>CAJOLE010000077.1 GCA_905235325.1 uncultured Prevotella sp.
CAGCGCATTGAGGAATGCTATCAGCACCGGCTTCGAGAATTCCTGCCCGAAGATGCGCTTGAAGCCTACGTCAGTGAATGGGTTGATAAACTTTGCCATGTCTCCACAGTTTGTTGTTGCCGACAAAGATAGAAATATTTATTCAAATAGCAAAGGAAAACGGCAAGAAAGTTGCAAAAAAAGGAAATAGAACACGTTTTGCTTATTATTATCGAGGTACAAATGGAAAAGTATTATCTTTCGTTGGTGCTTAGCAGCTGCAGCATGAGGGTGGCAGCACGGTCGGGGGCATCGCTCTCGCCCAGTCGGCGGTGTATCTCCTCGTAGTCGTCGAGCATACGCTGACGGTCGGGGCCGCCAGGCAAGATGCGCTCCAGTTCGCGGCGGATATTATCGACGCTGAACGACTCGGCTACCAACTCCGTAACCACCTCGCGGTCGGCAATCAGATTGACCAGCGAGACGAACTTCACCTTGAGCACCAGGCGACGCATCAACCCGATGAAGTGCTTCAGCGGCGTGTAGTAACACACCACCTGCGGCACGCGGAACATACAAGTCTCCAAGGTCGCCGTTCCGCTGGTGACAAGGGCGGCGGTGGCACGGGCCAGCAACGGGTAGGTCTCGTTCATCACCAGCTTCACGTGCGTACCCTCGATAAAAGGTTCGTAGTACGCCCGTTCTATAGACGGCGCACCCGCCAGCACCACGTCATACCGGCCGGCAAGATGGCGCGTGGCCTCAATCATGGCAGGCAGGTTGTCCTTGATTTCCTGCTTGCGCGAACCGGCGAGGAGAGCGATAAGTCCTTCCCCCACAGGGAGTTGAACAGAATCCTTCCCTACGGGGGAAGTTGCGGTGGGGGCTTTCAGGAACTCCCGGACCTCCTGCGCCGTTGGGTTGCCGACGTAGTGTATGGGATAGTGGTGCTTCTGCTCAAAGAATTCCACCTCGAAGGGCAGGATGGAGAACAGCTCGTCGACATCGCGCCTGATAGCCTTGATGCGATGCTCTTTCCACGCCCATATCTTTGGCGATATGTAGTAGTAGACGGGACAAATCCTGCTGGCCTTCACATACTTGGCTATATCAAGGTTAAAGCCGGGATAGTCTACCAGTATGACCACGTCGGGATGCCACTCACGGATGTCCTGCTTACACTGTTTCATGCCCTTCAGAATCGTCGGGAGGTGCATCAGCACGGGCACGAAGCCCATATAGGCCAGCTCACGGTAGTGCCTGACGAGCGTGCCGCCCTCGGCCACCATCAAGTCGCCGCCGAAGCAGCAGAACTCCGCTTCCTCGTCCTTCGCTTTCAGCGACCGCATCAGTCGCGAGGCATGCAGGTCGCCCGAGGCTTCCCCGGCTATCAGGTAGTACTTCATATTTCCCAGTCCCGAATCTTCTCCATCGCCTCGTAGGCCGTAACGTCAAATGTGGTCGGCGTAATGGCCACATAGCCGTGGCGCAGAGCCCAGTTGTCGGTGTCGTCAGCCTCCGGCTCGTCGTTTTGGTAGTGGCCCACCATCCAGTGGTAGTCGTAGCCCCGGGGATGGTGGCACGTGGTAATTTCGCTACACCACGACCCGTGGGCCATGCGGCACACCTTGACGCCCTTGAACTGCGCCGTGAGCGGGAAGTTGATGTTCAGGCAGGTGCCGACGGGCAGTCCCTCGCGCAACACGCGCCCGGTGATTCTTTCTATATAAGGCCGCAACGGCTCGAAGTCGGCATCAGCCCGATGGTCGCAGGACGAGAACGCCACCGAGGGAATATACTTCATGCAGCCCTCCATCACCACGCCCATCGTCCCGCTGTAGTGACTGTTCACGGAGCCGTTGTCGCCGTGGTTGATGCCGCCGACGACCATGTCGGGCCGACGGTCGAGAAGGCGTGCCAAGGCCAGCTTGACACAGTCAACGGGCGTGCCGTTCGACGACCACACCTCAAGCCCCTCTTCCCGTCGCCGCTGATGGAGCCGCAGCGGTATCTCTGCCGAGAAGGCGCACGAGTAGCCCGAGCGAGGGCCGTCAGGTGCGCAGACGACGATGTCGGCCAGCGGCCGGAGCATGTCGACGAGGCTGTTAATGCCTTTGGCCTGATAGCCGTCATCATTTGAAATGAGTATTAACGGGCGTTTATTTTCCATAAAAAATCATGTTTTGGCTGCAAAGTTACAAAAAAAAGAGAAATGAGAAATGAGAAATGAGAAATAATTCGTATCTTTGCAACCTGTTTTTTTTGTAAAAGGATTGAAAATGGGAAAAATCATTGCATTAGCCAACCAGAAGGGTGGCGTGGGAAAGACGACGACGACCATCAATCTGGCCGCCTCACTGGCAACGCTGGAGAAGACGGTGCTGGTAATCGATGCCGACCCGCAGGCCAACGCCTCGAGCGGACTGGGCGTGAACATCCAGGAGGTGGACTGCTCCATCTACGAATGTATCATCAACAAGGCCGACGTCCACGACGCCATCTACACCACCGACATTGACGGGCTCGACATCATTCCAAGCCACATCGACCTGGTAGGCGCAGAGATTGAAATGCTGAATCTGAACGACCGCGAGCGCGTCATCAAGCAGATTCTTGCTCCGATACAGAATGAATACGACTATATACTGATTGACTGCTCGCCTTCGCTGGGCCTCATCACCGTGAACGCCTTGACGGCAGCCGACTCAGTCATCATCCCCGTGCAGTGCGAGTACTTTGCCCTGGAGGGCATCTCGAAATTGCTGAACACCATCAAGATTATCAAGACAAGGCTGAACCCAAGGCTTGAGATCGAGGGGTTCCTGCTGACGATGTACGACTCGCGCCTGCGTCTGGCCAACCAGATCTACGACGAGGTGAAGCGCCACTTCCAGGAACTGGTGTTTAAGACCGTCATCCAGCGTAATGTGAAGCTCTCGGAAAGTCCCTCGCACGGTCTGCCCGTCATCCTCTACGATGCCGATTCTACTGGTTCGAAGAACCATCTGGCTCTGGCCAAGGAAATTATCAATAAAGGAGTTAAAGGGATTTAAGGGAGCAAAAAGGAATAATGGCAGTAAAGAAGAAATTCGCGAAAACGAGCGCAGTGCTGGGCCGCGGGCTCGACGACATCAGCACTGGCCGTGGGCTGGATGCCCTCATTGACACGTCGGATGTGAAGACCGGAGGCTCGTCGAACCTCAACGAGATTCCCATCGAGCAGATAGAGCCGAACCCCGACCAGCCCCGCCGGGAGTTCGACGAGGAAGCCCTGCAGGAACTGGCCGTCAGCATCAAGACGCTGGGCATCATCGCTCCCATCACGCTGCGCAAGGTCAGCGAGGGCCGCTACCAGATTATTGCTGGCGAGCGCCGCTGGCGAGCCTCACAGATAGCCGGACTGCAGACCCTACATCCGCACCGTCGAGGACGAGAACGTGATGGAGATGGCACTGGTTGAGAACATCCAGCGCGAAGACCTGAACGCCATCGAGATTGCCCTCGCCTATCAGCACTTGGCCGACACGACGGGCATGACGCAGGCCAAGATCTCGGAGCGCGTGGGCAAGAGCCGCGCCGCCGTCACCAACTATATGCGCCTGCTGAAGCTCCCCGCACAGGTGCAGATGGCTCTGAAGGACAAGGAGATAGACATGGGCCACGCCCGCGCCCTGCTGTCATTGGAGAGTCCCACCCAGCAGATCAAGCTGTTCAAGGAGGTTCAGAAAGAGGGCTACTCCGTGCGCAAGGTCGAGGAGATGGTGCAGCTGCTGAAGCAGGGCGACGACCTGCAGAACGCCCGGAAGTCTGTCGCCGCCAAGGTCCAGCTGCCCGCTGAGTACAACGCCCTGCGCCAGCGGCTGGCCGACTTCTTCCAGACGAAAGTGCAGATGACCTGCTCGCCGAAGGGCAAGGGCAAAATCAGCATCGTCTTCGACAACGAGGAGGAGCTTGAGCGTATCATGAATGTACTCGACGGGAAGAAGTGAAATAGTGGATAGTAGATAGTGGATGGTGGATAGTAAATAGAGACTTGTTAAGAGGGACATGAGAACAACGATTATTACATTGCTGACGATGATTTGCAGTCTGAGCTGTCTGGCACAGACTGACTCTACGCACTACGAGCCCATCGACAGCGACTCCATCTTCACTATCAGCAGCGACTCGACTCTGCTGCAGGAACTGGCACCACTCGACACCATCGCCAGCCAGGACACACGCCAACTGGACCTGAAGCTGCAGGCACCTGACTCCACCGTGACGCTGAAGAAGAAGCAGAAGCGCGACTGGGCAACATGGACACCCAGCCCACAACGCGCCCTCTGGCTGGCTCTGGTAATCCCCGGAGGCGGACAGATCTACAACCGCAAGTACTGGAAGCTGCCCATCATCTACGGCGGAATGATGGGCTGCATCTACGCTCTCACGTGGAACAACACCATGTACAAGGACTATTCACAGGCATTCATCGACATCAGCGACGACGACCCGACGACGGCCAGCTACACGAAGTTCATGCACCTGGGCCGCGTCATTGACGACACGAACATCAACCGCTACACCAACCTCTTCAAGAAGCGCAAGGACAAGTACCGCCGGTGGCGCGACCTCAGCTTCTTCGTCATGGTGGGCGTCTACGCCCTCAGCGTCATCGATGCCTATGTCGATGCCGAGCTCTCGGTGTTCGACATCTCAAGAGACCTGAGCCTGAAGGTGCATCCTACCGTCATCGGCAACCCGACGGTCAACAACCCGATCTACGCCTCCTCGTTAGGTCTGAACTGCCAACTGAACTTTTAAACGACAGAAAAATTGATTATGAAGAAATACCTGTTACTGCTTGCAATGCTGTTTGCCTCAGCCGGTGCCATGATGGCGCAGGACGTCTTTGACTTCGACGAAGATGACGACGAAGAAGACGAAGAGGTCGAAATGACCGACGACGAGATGACCGACGACGAGATGATGGTCACCGACCTCGAGGGCAACGAAGGAATCATCGACTTCCCCGAGGCCATGACCTACGACCTCGACTCGCTGATGAACCTCTTTATGTCGAAGACTTACCTCAGCGAGGACGAAGACTGCCGCACCACCGACGAGAACCCCACCTTCGACCGCGATGTCTACATCGAAAGGCTCATGCGGATGCCAACCATCATGGAGATGCCCTTCAACGACGTCGTCCAGAAGTTCATCGAGCGCTACAGCGGCCGCCTGCGCCACTCCGTCAGCTATATGCTCGGCGCCTGTAACTTCTATATGCCCATCTTCGAGGAAGCGCTCGATGCCTACGACCTGCCACTCGAGCTGAAGTACCTGCCCGTCATCGAGTCGGCACTCAACCCGAAGGCCGTCTCGCGCGTAGGAGCAACAGGTCTCTGGCAGTTCATGCTCACCACGGGCAAGCAGTACGGACTCGAGGTGAACTCACTCGTCGACGAGCGACGCGACCCCGTCAAGGCAAGCTATGCCGCCGCCCACTACCTGAGCGACCTCTATAAGGTCTTCGGCGACTGGAACCTCGTCATCGCATCCTATAACTGCGGGCCGGGCAACATCACCAAGGCCATACGCCGCGCAGGAGGAGCCAAGGACTACTGGCAGATCTATCCCTACCTGCCACGCGAGACAAGAGGCTACGTCCCCGCATTCATCGCTGCCAACTACGTCATGAACTACTACTCGGCACACAACATCTGCCCCCTGCGCACCAAGCTGCCGACGAAGACCGACACCGTCGTCGTCACCCGCAACGTACACCTCGCGCAGATTGCGGCCGTTCTCGACATCGACATCGACATGCTGCGCACACTGAACCCCGAGTACCGACGCGACATCGTGCCCGGACTGACCAAGCCCTCGGCCATCAAGCTGGCCTTGAACGACGTCACACGATTCATCGACAACCAAGACTCCATCTACAACTATAATGCCGGCGAGCTGCTCAGCAAGCGCGCCGAGGTGAACGTTCCCGACGACGAGCCCACCTTCAGCAGCTACAAGAAGACCAGGAAGAGCCGCAAGGCAACAGCCCGCAAGGCCACCACCCGCAAGACGACCAAGGCCACCGCCGGCAAGAAGACGACAGCGCGCAAGAAGACGGCTGCCAAGCCCAAGGCAAGCACCAAAGCAAAAGCCAAGACCAAGGCAAGCACCAAGGCAAGCACCAAGACAAAGGCCAAGCCTAAGGCAAAGGCCAAGACCACCAGACGTAGGAGATGATGACAATATAATAATGTACATACGCGCACGGGAGGAAAAACTATGGATGAAGAAGATAGGAAACAAGTCATTGACGACGACCTGCTGATAAACGGTGCATTCCAGAAGCTGATCGTCAGCTATCTGTCATCGCGCCATCGCAAGAAGGTGGACCTCATCACCAAGGCTTTCAACTTCGCACGACAGGCCCACAAGGGGGTGAGGCGGCTCTCGGGCGAACCATATATCATGCACCCCATCGCCGTAGCACAGATAGCCTGCTCCGAAATCGGACTCGGCTCTACCAGCATCTGCTCGGCACTGCTCCACGACGTCGTCGAGGACACCGACTACACCGTCGAGGACATCGAGAACATCTTCGGGCCGAAGATTGCACAGATCGTCGACGGACTGACCAAGATCTCAGGAGGCATCTTCGGCGAGCAAGCATCGGCACAGGCCGAGAACTTCAAGAAGCTGCTGCTCACCATGAGCGACGACATCCGCGTCATACTCATCAAGATTGCCGACCGACTCCACAATATGCGCACACTCGAGTCGCAGCCCGCCAACAAGCAATACAAGATTGCAGGCGAGACACTCTACATCTACGCCCCGCTGGCCCACCGCTTAGGACTGAACAAGATCAAGTCCGAGCTCGAGAACCTCAGCTTCCGATTCGAGCATCCCGAGGAGTTCGAGAACATCAAGTCGAAGCTCATCTCATCCGAGGACAAGCGCCACGAACTCTTCGACGAGTTCATCGTACCCATCGAGGTCGAACTGCAGAAGATGGGGCTGCACTACACCATCAAGGAGCGCGTCAAGACGCCCTACTCCATCTGGAACAAGATGCAGAACAAGCACGTCACCTTCGAGGAAATCTACGACATCCTCGCCGTGCGAATCATCTTCACCCCACGCTCACGCGAGGAGGAGGTCAACGAGTGCTTCAACATCTACGTCGCCATCACAAAGATCTACAAGAGCCACCCCGACAGGCTCCGCGACTGGCTCAACCACCCCAAGGCCAACGGCTACCAGGCACTACACGTCACCCTCATGTCGAATCAGGGCCACTGGATCGAGGTGCAGATACGCTCCGACCGCATGGACGAGGTGGCAGAGCAGGGATTCGCCGCACACTGGAAATACAAGGAGGGCGACGACGAGGACGAGTACACCGAGGACGAGGCCGAACTCAACGAGTGGCTACGAACCATCAAGGAAATCCTCGACGACCCGCAGCCCGACGCCATGGACTTCCTCGACGCCATCAAGCTCAACCTCTTCGCCTCCGAAATCTTCGTCTTCACGCCCAAGGGCGAAATCAAGACCATGCCAGCCGGATGCACCGCACTCGACTTCGCCTTCTCCATCCACACCTTCCTCGGCAGCCACTGCATCGGCGCCAAGGTGAACCACAAGCTCGTGCCCCTCAGCCACAAGCTCAAGAGCGGCGACCAGATTGAGATCCTCACCTCGAAATCACAGCACGTTCAGCCTGCATGGATCAACTTCGTCTCTACGGCAAAGGCCAAGGGAAAAATCCTCGCCATGCTACGGCGCGACAACCGCGAAGTCCAGAAGCAGGGCGAGGAGCTGCTCACCGCATGGCTCACGAAGAACGGCAAGGAGTTCTCATTAGCCACCGTCACACAGCTCGCCGAATACCACGACTGCAAGCGGCGCGAGGAATTCCTGGTCGCCCTGGCCGAGAAGCGCGTCCTCTTAGGCGAGAAAGACCTCGACGAGCTCGACGGCAAGAACAACAAGAAGCAGCCCGCTGGCGGCAAGTGGCGCAAGTACGTACCATTCGTCAAGAGCAAGCAGCCCGACGACGACACCGGCGGCGAGCTGTTCATCGTCCCCGAGAAGTTCAACCGCAAGAAGCCCATCTACATCAGCGAGAGCAACATCCACCAGTACAAGTTCCCGACCTGCTGCCACCCCATTCCCGGCGACGACGCACTCGGATACATCAATGCCAAGAACCTGATCGAGATCCACAAGCGCGACTGCCCCGTGGCCGCCAAGCTGAAGTCGGGATTCGGCAACCGCATTCTCGATGCCAAGTGGGACATGCACAAGCAGATGCTCTTCATCGCCACCATACGCATCAGCGGCATCGACCGCGTTGGCCTGCTCAACGAGATCACACAGGTACTCTCAGCTCAGATGAACGTCAACATACGCAACCTCAACATCACCTGCGAGGACGGACTCTTCGAAGGCTCTTTCGAGCTGCGCGTCCACGACCGCGACGACGTACACCTCATCATCACCAACCTCAAGGTCATCAAGGACCTCAAGGAAATCTCCGAAATCGTATAACCCAATGACCAAACTACTAACAACCCTCATCGCCCTCTGTTCGCTGTGCTGCGGCGTCGCCGCAGCCAACTACGACAACCCCGACACCATCGTCGTCGCCCGCGACGGCACCGGCCAGTTCCGCACCGTCACCGAAGCCCTCGAAGTCTGCCGCGCCTTCATGGACTACCACAAAGTCATCTACATCAAGAAAGGCACCTACAAGGAGAAGCTCATCATCCCACAGTGGCTGCAGAACATCGAGCTCTGCGGCGAAGACCGCGACCTCACCGTCATCACCTACGACGACCACGCCAACATTACGATGGACGGCAGCTTCTGGCCCAAGCAACTGAAAGACCAGCTCCTGGCAATGGGCGACCGACCGAAGCTCGGCACCTTCCGTTCGTTCACCGTCAGAATCGACGCCAACGACATCACCCTCAAGAACATCACCGTCGAGAACAACTCCGCACGGCTCGGACAGGCCGTGGCCATACACACACAGGGCGACCGCATCAAGTTCATCAACTGCCGCTTCCTCGGCCATCAGGACACCGTCTACACCGGTATGCCACACACCCGTCTCTGGTTCCACGACTGCTACATCGAGGGCACCACCGACTTCATCTTCGGACCCGCAACGGCATGGTTCGAGCAATGCACCATCCACTGCAAGGCCAACAGCTACATCACAGCCGCATCAACCCCGCAGAATGCCGACTTCGGCTACGTCTTCAGCAACTGCAACGTCACCGTCGCCGAAGGCGTAGACAAGGTCTACCTCGGCCGCCCCTGGCGCGACTACGGCTACACCCTCTTCATGCACTGCCAACTGCCCGCACAGATACGCCCCGAGGGCTGGCACCACTGGGAGCAGCACCGCGAGCAGACAGCCCGCTACCTCGAGTACGACAACCGAGGCCCCGGCGCCGACACCGCCCAGCGCGTAGCCTGGAGCCGACAGCTCACCAAGAAAGAGGCCGCACTCATCACCCCCGAACGCCTCTTCGACCTGAAGAGCCACTGGAACCCCGAGCAATAGACCATGAAGCACCGCCTGCCATGCACACTGGCCTTCATCCTGCTCCTCGCAACGCAGGGCCGCTTATATGCGTCGGAACCCGCCGACACCTTCCGCCTCGCCCCTGACAGCAGCAACTTCGTGAAGGCCAGCCTCATGATAGCCGAACCACTGACGACCAACTACTCCGTCTTCGGCCACGCCACACTACGCATGGAGTGCCCGATGCACCACCTCGACTACGTCTTCACCTTCGAGAGCGACCCCGACGTCAGCGCCTTCATGACGGGCATCGCCGGCACGGCAACCGCCAAGTTCGTACCCGTGCCTGCACAGCTCTATATCGAGGATGCCCGCAAGCAGGGACGCGAACTCTGGCAGTACGAGCTGAACCTCACACTGCACGAGAAGCAGAACCTCTGGCGGATGCTCGACGAGGAGACTGCCGCGGGCGCCTACCGACGATTCAACCTGCTCTACACCAACTGCCTCACAACATCCATCTTCGCCGTACAGCGGTGCCTCATCGGCGAACAATTCGAGTGGGGCGAGATGCGCTTCCCACAGACCCTCAACGACGGCGACCTCATCCGCTACACACTACGTCACGCCCCTTGGGCGGAGTTCCTGTTCATCACCGTCGGCGGGTCGGCCTATGGCCTTAACTCCATCAGAGAGTTCCGGCTAACGCCTGAAACCATCATCCAGATGCTCCGCGACGCACGAATCGTCAGCGACGCAACAGGCGAAAGCCGACACGTCGTCACCGACCCGGGGCATCAGCTCGTCAAGGGCACACCCAAGCCCACGTCACCGCTGACCCCAACTGTCGTCTTTGGCACCCTGCTCGTTATCACCCTGCTCATCACCGCAGCCGAACGGTGGCTTCGCTGGAAACGCTTGGCACGTGTCTACGACATCGTCCTCTTTACAGCACAGGCGCTGGTTTTTGCCATGATGGTCTACATGACGTTTGTCTCCGAGATGTTCGACAGCTTCTGGAACTGGTACTTCATAGCCACCTTCCCCCTGCCCCTGCTCCTGCTGTTCTGCCGTCGGTCGCCGGCCGTCAGCCGCCTCTGGCTCGTCTACGCCTCTGTCCTGACCCTCTTCATCCTCGCCACCCCCTTCGTCGCACTCCTCGACCTGCCTCACCAGCTCGTCACCGCCACGCTCCTCGCCCGGAGCCTCAGCCGGGTGCAACTAAAACAACAAAGATGATAATTTTTTTTAATTATTCGTAGATAAAATTTGGTAATTCAGGATATTATGCTTATCTTTGCGGCGAAAAATTAAAACGCCACGTGCCCTCACGTAACAATTAGTGCTCATTGCGACGTGCAACACGTCAACTTACCTAAACAAGACCAAAATACCGTTATGAAGAATTACCTTATATCCGCATCATCCGCAAGCCGCTGCCTCGCCGCCGCAGTGCTACTAATTGTTGGGATTTTATCTGCATCTGCAGCAGGAGGAACAACAAGCACATATTATTATAATGCAACCGTTTCGGTATACCCTAATGGTAGCGGAAAGGTTTACGTTAGCAACCAAAATACAACTAATCCCAACTACCAAACTACTTCTAATACGGGAACTCAATCAACTTATTCACAAAAAGTGACGTTGTATTTGTATGCACAAGCTAATGAACAATATATCTTCAGCAAATGGCAACAAAGCAATAATGGTACTAATAACTGGTATGATATTACTGTCAGCAACAACAACAACATCCAGATAACTGCAACCAGTGATAGTCGATGGAATCCCGACTATTTTTATTTTCGAGCTGTATTTGAGAAGCAGACAGGCGTAGTTAAAGTAGCTGTAGCCAAAGAAGGAAGGGGATCAGTATCAATTAACCCGGTAAACAATCAAGTTGGAGGACAGGTTACGTTGACTGCTACGCCTGATGCATCCAATGGCGTACACTTTCTCGGCTGGAATAAAGACCCGAATGATACGGAGCACTTTATTGATACCCGGAACCCTTACACGATTGATATTATAACAAGCGATAATCTTGGAACTTATTATGCCCATTTCAGTAAGGCTCAGGAAAGTATTTACTGCCGAATCCAGAACAAGGCAACCAAACGCTTTTTGACCCTTTATGGTAACAAAGAGGCAGTTAAACATTTCTATGATGGAAAGGATTATGACGACGGCTTTATATTTGATCGCAGCTTAAAATTGATCGAAGAAAGCAGTGCAAAGGGCAATCCTATGACAGTATTCCTGCGTAGTGGTACCCCTGCAGGTGCTGGAATTACAAATGGAGTAAATTTGGTGGCATACAATATAGGGTATAACGATTTACTACCTGAAGACGCTGCCACAAATCAATATCCACTGACAATGGTGACTACTAACAATGGAGTACAAATTTTTACTTCCTACACTACTCACACCGATGATGGAGACATGACTCATGACACCTATCTGACAGATGAAGGTGGCGACTATGCTGTCATGCAGGCTGATAATACCAAGAACACCATCTATTGGGATGTATTCCTTCTCGAAGAAGAAAACACCCAAGGCTCCTTCGGTGCCAATGCTAAGGCTGAATTCAGTGGAAACGGAACGTATGGTGAAAACGGTAAGTATTACACCACGATGTTCACCGACTTCCCCTATCGGTTGGGCGACGGTGTCAAGGCATACTATCTGCCGCTGTCGCCAGAGACCTACGACGAGAAGAATAAGAAAGTACACTTTACTGAGATTGCCGACATTGTTCCGGGCAACTCTGCCGTTGTGCTGGAGTGCCCGAGTGACTACGACGGCACCAACAACAGGCTATTCCCGCTGTTGCCGGAGGATTTGCCGGAGGATGCTCCTGCCTCACTTCCATACCCAGACACAAACCTGCTGAATGGCTACATCTCCATTTCCAACAATGGAGCTGACCCCAACAAGGATGTGAACAACAAGTCGAGTATGTTCATCCTCTCGAAGGTTGACGGCGACTTAGGTTGGTACTACTACACCAATGACTACATGACACCCAACAAGGCTTACCTCGACTTGAGTCCGTGGGACGAATTATATCATCAGAACGAACGCTTAGCCCGCGAACTGAGGTTCGTGTTCGGTAAGGATGACGACGGAGCCACGGGCATCATCGCTCCCAAGTATGCCGAGAAGGTCGACGGCCCACTCTTCGACCTCAACGGCCGCCGCGTGGCTGACGGCGACGCCTACGGCCTGAAGAAGGGCATCTATGTCACGGGCGGTAAGAAGATTGTCGTCAAATAGAAAGGAGCGAAAAGTATGAAAAGACAATATATGAAGCCCGACATAAAGGCCATACGCTGCCGCGAGCCATTGATGGAGCTTGTCATGAAAGTCAGCCAGAAGTCCACGTCGAACGAGGCTGCCCGCCAGTCTGATTCCCGCTTCGACGAAGACGCCGACGAAGAGCAAGCCAAGAACTTCTGGGACGAATAGTCCCCCTGCCCCTACATCCGCGCGGGAATGGGGCTATCCCCCCTATCATTTTAAATAACAGATTGGACAACAGCCGATTAAGGGTAGTGCAATGGGCGATAATGGCACTACCCTCACCCTATCACCCCCCTATCAGCCTCATCGCCTCCTATTCTACAAACGACCTCTTTCGGAGCCAAAAGCGCCGCCTTTCGGGGAGAAAGCGCCGCCTTTCGGGGAGAAAGCGCCGCCTTTCAGGGACAAAAGCGCCGCCTTTCAGGGACAAAAGTGCCGCTTTCGGCATTTACGCCCCGGGGCAAAACTGTTTACGCCCAAGGCCAAAAGGCTTTACGCCCCAGCCCGAAATAAAACGGCAACAAGAGTGATAGGGGAATGATAGGGTCAGGGTAGTGCCATTATCGCCCATCCCACTACCCCTAATCAGCTACGGTCCAGACAATTATCCGAAACGATAGGGGGGATAGCCCTATTTTCGTGTTACTCCCTATTATTATTCCGCCTGGCTCCTTTTAATCCAAAACGGTTGATAGTAACGTTGCCAACACCATTCTTATTGTGTACTGACACGGCTCTGATGTTCATGATCGGATATTTGAAAGCAACCTCTCTGATGGTTGGCTTATCATATATCTTTTTCTTTTCTGATACCAACCAAATTTCTCCTTGTTTATTTTATCTCCATTTGGCAGTAATTAACATGAAGCCTAAGAGGGGGGGGCTGAGTTGTTACAAAATCGCTTGTTTCACCTAATAATATATAAAAGGTATAGGCAAAATGACATATTTATCAAAAAGATTTTGTACCTTTGTGGCCGATAAGCAATAAAAAGACGAAGCGATATGGGATCTATATTCATCATACAAGGCATACTGATTTACATCTACGCCTTCGACCACAACCCGCCGCACATCCATGTGCGGAGCGGCACGGACAATTTCTCCATC
>CAJOLE010000078.1 GCA_905235325.1 uncultured Prevotella sp.
CAAAGTTACGAAAATAATTTGTAACTTTGCACCATGATATTCTATTTTTCTGGTACTGGCAATACGCGGTGGGCGGCTCAGGAATTGGCCGAGGCCACTGGAGAGAGGTTGCTCTTCATCCCTGAAGAGCTGAAAACGGCGTGTGAATATACCCTTGCCGAAGGCGAACGTATAGGCTTCTGTTTCCCCGTTCACGGTTGGCAACCGCCACACATCGTGCGCGAGTTTGTCCGTCGGATGGCCATCGGCAATGCCAGCGGTCACTACACCTACATCCTGTGTACCTGCGGCGACAGCACGGGGCTGGCCGTTAAGATGCTCACTAAGCAGTTGGCCGAGAAGGGTATCACGGTGCAGAGCTGCCAGTCGCTCACGATGCCCGAGAGCTACGTCTGTCTACCCTTTATGTACACCGACAGCCCTGAGCGTGAACACGAGAAGAAGGAGCAGGCCCGCAAAGATCTGGATATATATATTAAGGTGGTAAAGGAACGACAGACAGGTTACAGCCGACTGACGCTGGGACTGACGCCGTGGACGTTCAGCCACGTCATCGGCGCCTACTTCAACCGCTACATGATAACCGACAAGAAGTTTACCGTCGATGCCGACGTGTGCCTGCATTGTGGTATGTGCGCCGAGGTCTGCCCAGTTGGCGACATCGACTTCGACGGCACTCCCAAATGGAAAAATGATAGCAGCTGCACGTGTTGTCTCAGCTGCTATCATCATTGCCCCGTCCACGCCATCAACTACGGGAGCGTCACCCGTCGGCGCGGACAATATTATTACGTTCAGCGTTGAACGTTCAGAATGGCAGGTCGTCGGTCGAGCCTTCTGCGGCAGGTTCCTGTGTCGGCGGGAACGGAGCGGCAGAAGCGGGAGCCGGGGCTGCCTGCTGCGGTGGGAACGGGGCAGCTCCAGCAGCTGGAGCTGCGGCAGGAGCCACCTGACCGCGGATGATGTTGAAAGCGCGGATATCGTTGTACCAACGTCCCTGATACTCGTGGGCATCAATGTCGAACTGTACAGTCACATCCTCGTTCATCTGGATGTTAAACTGCTTGATGCGGTCTTCGCCGAAGAGACGGAAGACGCAGCGCTTAGGATACTGACCCGGGACTTCGATAACATAGTCCTGCGACATCCATGAGCTACCTGTGCGTGCCGAGACGCCACTTTGTGCTGGCAATACAGCAATGATTCTACCTGTTAAATCCATACAAATATAATGCTTTAAAATTTGATTTGAGCGTTTTGCGCCCGCGAAAGTACAAAAAATTGTTTGAAAGACATAATTTTTAGGCATAAATTTTTCTAATCACACAAAAATTCGTAACTTTGTAGTCCATTTCGGAAGGAAACTAAAAACAAATATACATTATGAGATTTACACTTTCAAGCACAGCACTGAGCTCAAAGCTCGTCGCACTCTCAAGAGTCATCAACAGTAAGAACGCCCTACCCATACTCGGCGACTTTGTCTTCGACATCAGCGGACAGAGCTTGAGTCTGACCGCCTCGGACAGCGAGAACACGATGCAGACCACCGTGGAGCTTGCCGAGAGCGACGGTGACGTTAAATTCGCCATTGGCAACCACGACCTTCTGGAAGCTGTGAAGGGATTCTCCGAGCAGCCCATCACCTTCGACGTCGACCTGCAGTCGAGAATTGCCAAGATCAGCTATCAGAACGGTCTGTTCTCGCTGCCCATTGAGAGTGCCGATGAATACCCCATAGCACAGTCAGTAGGCGACGGAGCCACCACGATTGTCATCAGCAACCAACTGCTCAACGAGAACATCAACCGCAGCATCTTCGCAACAGCACAGGACGAGCTGCGCCCCGTGATGAACGGCATCTACTTCGACCTGACGCCCGACTGCCTCGCCGTGGTGGCTTCCGACGGTCACAAGCTGGTGCGCAACAAGATCTACACCATCAAGAGCGACCAGCCCGCCGCTTTCATCCTGCCCAAGAAGCCGGCCGGCCTGCTGAAGAACCTGCTGGGCAAGGACGGCGGCGACGTCACCATCCGCTTCGACGAGCGCAATGCCGAGATCAACTACGGCGACGGCATCATCCAGTGCCGCCTCATCGAGGGCCGCTACCCCAACTACAACTCAGTCATTCCGCTGAACAACTCAAACGAGCTTCGCGCCGACCGCAACGGTCTGTTGGCTGCCCTGCGCCGCGTTCAGCCGTTTGCCAACGAGTCGAGCAACCTCATCCGATTCCACGTTGAAGGCAGTACGCTGCAACTCGACGCTGAGGACTACGACTTCTCAAAGACGGCCACAGAGCGCATGACGTGCGACTACAATGGCATACCCATGAGCATCGGTTTCAAGGGGTCGTCGTTCATCGAGATCCTGAGCAACTTCGACTGCCCAGAAGTCATCATCAAGCTTGCCGACCCCAGCCGTGCCGGTCTGGTTCTGCCCTCCGATCAGCCTGACGGTCAGGATGTGCTGATGCTGATGATGCCCATGTTGATAAACGACTAAGTAGCAGAGGAATAAGGAGCAATGAAACTGAACCTGAAGAAGCCGCTGGTCATCTTCGACCTGGAGACCACCGGACTCGACTTGGTGAAAGACCGGGTCATACAGCTATCATATATTAAGGTATTCCCCGATGGCCGCGAGGAGCGTGGCGACGAGCTTATCAACCCCGAACGGCCCATCGACCCTGTCATCACACAGCTGACGGGCATCTCAAACGATGACATCAAGGACAAGCCGACATTCAAGCAGCTGAGTGCCAAGCTCAGCGAGGTGTTCACGGGCAGCGACATAGCCGGCTTCAACTCCAACCACTTCGACGTGCCCCTGCTGGCCGAGGAGTTCCTGCGTGCCGGCATCGACTTCGATTTCTCGAAGTGCCGGCTCATCGACGTGCAGACCATCTTCCACAAGATGGAGCGCCGCAACCTGGCTGCCGCCTATAAGTTCTACTGCGGCCGCAAGATGGAAGACGACTTCGAGGCTCACCGTGCCGACCAGGACACCGAAGCCACCTACCGCGTACTGATGGGCGAGCTCGACAAGTATGCCCCCGGTGCCAACGAAGACCCGGAGAAGGTGCTTGAGAACGACATGGACAAGCTGGCCGAGTTCTCGAAGATGAACGACAACGTCGACTTCGCAGGGCGCATCATCTGGCAGGAAGTCAACGGCGTGCGCACCGAGGTGTTCAACTTCGGCAAGCACAAGGGCAAGCCCGTGACCGACGTGCTGCGCTTCGACCCAGGCTACTACAGCTGGATTCTGGGCGGCGACTTCACCTACAACACCAAGCAGGTGCTGACCCGCATCCGCCTGCGTGAAGCAACTTTGAACAAATGACCAGACTGCTCATCGCTATTGCTCTGTTGCTGCTTCCGGCCCTCGACATCCACAGTCAGGAGCTGGAAGCAAAGATTAACATCAACCACTCGAAGGTGCAGGGCACCGACGCTTCGGTGTTCGACAACCTGAAGCAGACGCTGGAGCAGTTTGTCAACGAGCGCCAGTGGACGGACCTGCAGTTCCAGAAGAACGAGCGCATCACGTGCAACTTCAACATCACCGTCGACAAGTACGTACAAGCCGAGAACCGCTTCGAGTGTTCGGCCACCATCCAGGCCAACCGTCCGGTATTCAACTCGGCCTACACCACCACCATCTACAACAATACCGACAAGAGCTTCCAGTTCAACTTCGCACAGTTCGACCAGCTGAACTTCAACGACGAGACGGTGGACAACCAGCTGACGGCCCTCTTTGCCTACTACGCCTATCTCATCATCGGCATCGACCTCGACACGTTCTCGCCGCTGGGCGGCACCGACGTGCTGCAGCGCTGCATGTATCTGGTGAACAACGCCCAGGACCTGGGCTTCCCCGGCTGGAAGTCGTTCGAGGACTCACGCAACCGCTTCGCCATCATCAACGACTACTTAGACGAGGCGATGAAGCCTTTCCGCCAGCTGCAGTACGACTACTACCGCAAGGGACTCGACGAGATGGCCAACAACGTTGAGCGTGGCCGCACCGAGGTGACGACCGCCTTAGAGACCGGCCTGAAGAAGGCCCACGAGGACAAGCCGCTCAGCCTGCTGCCGCAAATCTGGACCGACTACAAGAAGGAGGAACTGGCCAACATCTATAAAGGCAAAGGCACGCAAAAGGAGAAGGAGTCAGTCTACGACATCCTGTTCTCCATCAATGCCTCCCAGAACAACTCGTGGGAGAAAATCAAGCAATAGATTATGCTCAGACAGCTATACATCAAGAACTTCACGCTCATTGACACGCTCGACATCCAACTGCACCCAGGCTTCTCGGTGATTACCGGCGAGACGGGGGCGGGCAAGAGCATTATCCTCGGGGCCATCGGTCTGCTCTTAGGCCAGCGCGCCGACTCGAAAGCGCTAAAGCAGGGAGCCGACAAGTGCATCATCGAGGCGCATTTCGACCTGTCGCGCTACAGCATGGAGCTCTTTTTCACCGACAACGACATCGAGTACGACGCCAGCGACACCATCGTCCGCCGCGAGCTGACTACCGCCGGCAAGAGCCGTGCCTTCATCAACGACACGCCCGTGCCGCTGCAGACTCTCAAGGAACTGGGCGAACAGCTGGTCGACATCCACTCACAGCACAAGAACCTGCTGCTCCGCCAGCAGGACTTCCAGCTGTCGGTCGTCGACATCATTGCCGGCGACGACAAGCAAGTGAGAGACTACAAGGAAGCATTCACGGAATACCACAAAGCGTGCCAACAGCTGGAACAGTTAGAGAACGACATCGAGCAGAACCGCCAGAACGCCGACTTCCTGAAATTCCAGTACAACGAACTCGCGGAAGCCCGCCTCGCCGACGGCGAGCAGGAGGAGCTTGAGCAGAAGAGCGACACGATGACCCACGCCGAGGACATCAAGGGTGCCCTCTACGAGGCCGACAACGCGCTGTCGGGCGAGGAGAACGGTGCCGTGCAGCTGCTGCGCACCGCCATGAGTGCCCTGAAAGGCATCGGCCACGTGTTTCCTGCCGCCGCCGAACTGGCTGAGCGCATGGACTCTACGTACATCGAACTGAAGGACGTTGCGCAGGAGGTGAACAGCAACCTTGACACCATCGACTTCGAACCGTCGGAGCTGGATGCCGTCAACGCCCGCCTCGACCGCATCTACGACCTGCAGAAGAAGTACCACACCGACACCATTGCCGGACTGCTTGCCCGGCAGGAAGAACTGCGCCAGAAGCTCACGGCCGTCGAAAACAGCGACGATGCCCTCGACGAGATGAAGGCCAAATGCCAACAGCTCAAGTCCTGCTGCCAGAAGCAGGCCGACGCCCTGACCAAGCTGCGCACCAAGGCTGCCCGCCAGATTGAGCACGAGATGCAGGAGCGGCTCGTGCCCTTAGGTATGCCCAACGTGCGCTTCGCCATCAATGTGGAGCAGACTGAGCTGGGCCGCTACGGGCACGACGAGGTGCAGTTCCTCTTCTCGGCCAACACCTCTACCCCACTCCAGCCCGTCGCGCAGGTGGCCTCCGGCGGCGAGGTGGCTCGCGTCATGCTCTCGCTGAAGGCCATGATCAGCGGTGCTGTCAAGCTGCCCACCATCATCTTCGACGAGATCGACACCGGCGTCAGCGGCCGCGTGGCCGAGCAGATGGCACGCATGATGCAGGAGATGGGGCTGGCCGACCGCCAGGTCATCAGCATTACCCACCTGCCGCAGATTGCCGCCCTCGGCTCTAACCACTACAAGGTGACGAAGACAGAGACTGCCGACGGCACCATCAGTACGATGACGGAACTCTCCGCCGACGAGCGCGTCAGCGAGATAGCCCAGATGCTCAGCGGCAGCGACATCACCGCCGCCGCCATCGAGCACGCCAAAGAATTATTGAAGCAATGAAAAGACTGTATATTATTATAATAGGTGTACTGCTGGCCATGACAGCCAACAGCCAGCCTTCGTGGACGAAGAAAGCCACCAAGTCAGTGTTTACCCTGAAGACCTTCAGTGCCGACGGCACGCTCATAGGTAGTACGAACGGATTCTTTACCGGCGAGCAGGGCGAGGCCGTCAGCAGTTTCTCACCCTTCAAGGGAGCCTCGTCGGCTGTCGTCATCGACGCTCAGGGCAAGGAGCTGCCCGTGGCGTGTATGCTCGGTGCCAACGAGACCTACGACGTAGCCAAGTTCCGCGTCGCTGCCAAGAAGACCGTGCCGCTGACCATTGCCGCCGCCGATGCTGCTGAGGGTTCTCAGTTGTGGCTGCTGCCCTACCGCGAGACGAAGCAGATGCCCGCAGGCACCGTCCGCAAGACGGAGACGATAAACACGGGCGATGCCTACTACACCGTCGCCATGACCATGCCCGAGGGTACTACAAGCTGTCCGCTGATGAACGAGGCGGGCGAGGTCGTCGGACTCATGCAGCAGCCCTACCGCCAGAACGACTCGCTGAGCTATGCCGTCAGCGCACGCTTTGCCGACTCGCTCCGCATCAACGGCCTGAGCATCAACGATGCCACCCTGCGCAGCACCAAGATCAAGAAGGATCTGCCCGCAGACCACAGCCAGGCCGTGCTCTCGCTCTATATCGGACAGAACTCCCTCGACTCCGCCCAATACCTGCAGCTGATCGACGACTTCATCAGCCGGTTCCCGAACTCCCCCGAAGGCTATACCTACCGTGCGCAGACAGAGCTTGTCGACAAGAAATTCGATGCTGCTGCCCGCGACATGGAGCAGGCCGTCAGCGTTGCCGACGCAAAGGACGAAGCCCACTTCAACTACTCGAAACTCATCTACCAGAAGGAAGTGTATCTGACCCAAGACCCATACGAGCCCTGGTCGCTCGACATGGCACTCAGCGAGGCTCGCGAGGCCGAAAAGCTGAACCCGCAGGCCATCTACCGCCACCAGCAAGCCACCATCCTCTATGCCCAGAAGAAATATGCCGAGGCGGCCGACATCTACGCCTCGCTCTTCGGCAGCGAACTTCGCTCGGCAGAGCTATTCTACGAAGCCTCACGCTGTAAAGCCGCACTGAACGACACCCTCGGACAGATAGCCCTCCTCGACAGCTGTGTGGCAACGTTCAGCCTGCCTTACCTGAAGGAGGCGGCACCCTACCTGCTGGCCCGTGCCCAGGTGCTGATGGATGCCGACCAGAACCGCAAGGCCGTCAACGACCTCAACGAATATGCGAAGCTGATGGCGACCACCGTCAACGACCGCTTCTACTACCTGCGCTTCCAGGCCGAGGTGGGCGGCCGACTGTTCCAGCAGGCTCTCGACGACATCGACCAGGCCATCAAGATGAATCCCCAGTCCGACCTCTACCATGCCGAGAAAGCCTCGCTGCAGGTGCGTGTCGGCCTCTACGACGAAGCCATTGCCACGGCTACCGAGTGTATCAAGATGGCCCCCGACCACAGCGACGGCTACCTCTTCCTCGGCATCGCCCAGTGCCAGAAGGGGCTGAAGGCCGAAGGTCTCAAGAACCTGCAAAAAGCCCGCGAGCTGGGCGACTCGCAGGCTGATGCACTGATTGAAAAATTTAATTAGTAACCCCCCTCCAACCTCCCCCGAGGGGGGAGGCTATTAGCGCGGAGGGAGCCTCCCCCTCGGGGGAGGTTGGAGGGGGGTTAGAACGGCACCGGACCGTTGTCGGGCTCGGGCATCGGGTCGCCCCCGAACGGGTCGCTCTGTCCCGGCACGAACGACTCGCCGCCCATGTCGCCGTTAATCTTCGAGCCAACAATCTCGCCACCACCTTTCGGAGTCCGGCGGCTGCCAATCTGCGAGTCTTCAGGATCCTCGAAGCGCGTGTACTCACCGCGGAACGTCAGCAGTACGTCGCCCGTTGCGCCCTTACGGTGCTTGGCAATGATAATCTGCGCCTTGCCGTGCAGGTCCTGTCCGTTGTCGTCCTGATAGATGTGGTAGTACTCCGGACGGTGAACGAAGAGCACCATGTCGGCATCCTGCTCAATAGCACCCGACTCACGCAGGTCCGAGAGCTGGGGGCGCTTGCCTTCCAGGCCCTCGCGCGACTCCACGCCACGGTTCAGCTGGCTCAGTGCCAGGATGGGAATATCAAGTTCCTTAGCCAAGCCTTTCAGCGAGCGCGAGATGGTGCTGACTTCCTCCTGACGCGAGGAGAAGCGCATACCGTTGGCATTCATCAGCTGCAGGTAGTCGATCATGATGATCTTCACGCCGTGCTCACGCACCAGCCGGCGCGCCTTTGTACGTAGCTCGAAGACCGACAGTCCCGGCGTATCGTCGATGTAGAGCGGTGCGCCTAACAGCGTGTTCACGCGCTTGTCCAGCCGGTCCCACTCGTCGGGAAGCAACTGGCCGTTCAGTATCTTCTTGCCCTCAATCTCACAGGCATTCGAGATGAGGCGGTTCACCAGCTGCACGTTCGACATTTCCAACGAGAAGAAGGCCAGCGGCACCTTGTAGTCAGCGGCAATATTCTTGGCCATCGACAGCGCAAACGACGTCTTACCCATAGCCGGACGGCCGGCGATAATCACTAAGTCGGAAGGCTGCCAGCCCGACGTCTTGTCATCCAGCTTGTGGTAGCCCGTGGGCACGCCCGTCAGGCCGTCCTTGTTCTGCGCCGCCTTGTTGATGACATCGATGGCGTTCTTGATGACCGGGTCTATCTGGGTGTACTCCTTCTTCATGTTATTCTGCGACAGCTCGAACAGGGCGCCCTCGGCGTGCTGCATCAGGTCGTCCACGTCGATGGTCTCGTCGAAGGCCTTCGTCTCAACGTCGCTGGCAAACTGTATGAGTTGGCGCGCCAAGAACTTCTGCGCGATAATATTGGCATGATACTCGATGTTGGCCGACGAGGCCACACGCCCTGACAGCTCGGCTATATACACCGGGCCGCCCACGTCCTCCAGCGTGCCCGACTTCGCCAGCTGGTCGGTCACGGTGACGATGTCCACCGGCTTCTCGGCTATCGCCAGGTCGCGGATGGCGGCAAATACCTTCTGGTTGCGCGGTTCATAGAAACTCTCGGGGTGCAGCGTCTCGCACACCACCGAATAGGCATCCTTGTCAATCATTAGCGCGCCGAGCACGGTCTTCTCTACCTCCAAAGCCTGCGGCTGAAGGTGGCCGTAAGTGTTGTCAACTGGCTGCGGCGTGCGGCGCTGAGGGCGCTTGTTGTTGCTGTTACTATTGTTTTCAGGCATATTTCTTTGGTTTA
Source organism: uncultured Prevotella sp. (assembly GCA_905235325.1). Lineage (GTDB taxonomy): Bacteria > Bacteroidota > Bacteroidia > Bacteroidales > Bacteroidaceae > Prevotella. Next base: position 9,237 of record CAJOLE010000078.1, read on the forward strand.
GGGGCTGCAAAGGTACGAAAAAAATATCAATTACCAATTGCCAATTATCAAATATTTCGTACCTTTGCAGCCATGATTACATTTCCGATAGCAAAAATCAACCTCGGGCTGAACGTCGTCGGGCGGCGTCCCGACGGCTACCACAACCTCGAGACGGTGTTCTACCCCGTACAGATAAAGGATGCGCTGGAGCTGACGATGATGAACACACGGTTCCCGTCAGACGTCGACTGCGACATCAAGGTGACGAACCTCAGCGTGGAGGGCGACGAGCAGCGGAACCTCGTCGTCCGCGCCTACCAGCTGCTGAAGCAGGACTTTCCGCAGATGCCCCGCATACACGCCCACCTCTGGAAGGGCATACCCACGCAGGCCGGCATGGGCGGCGGCTCCAGCGACTGCGCCTACACCATCCGCCTGCTCAACGAGATGTTCACGCTGGGGCTCAGCGACGAACAGATGATCGGCTACGCCGCACGTCTGGGAGCCGACTGCCCGTTCTTCATCCTCAGCCAGCCGGCCTACGCCGAGGGCATCGGCGAGCGGCTGCAGCCCGTCAGCCTCGACCTCAGCCGCTATTACATTGGTGTCGTGCGCCCAGACATCCCCGTCCCAACCCGCGAGGCATTCGCGCTCGTCAAGCCCAGGAAGCCCGCCAAGTGCTGCCGCGAGGTGGTGAGTCAGCCCGTCGGGACGTGGCGCGACGAACTGGTGAACGACTTCGAGCAGAGCGTCTTCGCCCTTCACCCCGAGATAGGAGCCATCAAGCAGCAGCTCTACGACCTCGGCGCCGTCTACGCCGCCATGTCGGGCAGCGGCTCGGCCGTCTTCGGCCTGTTCTGTTCCCCGATTGACTTAGCAGCCCACTTCGATGCCGGCGTCTTCACCTACTGCGACCGACTGATTTGAGGGTGACACGGTGTCACATTATGTCATAACGCGCAGACCTACAAAGAGTTACACCCTGTGTCACCCTCCCAAAAGGGTGACACAGGGTGACACGAGGGTGACACGCCGCGCCGCAGCATTCCGCTGTTACTCCGCCCCGCACCAGAGGCCAGGGCATATAACCTTGCTTAACGGTCCTAAATTCTCTCGAGAATCTGAGCCAAAGGAGGCGGTAACAGCCGGTCAGAGTCAGAGTATCAGCCAAATTCTCTCGAGAATCCAGAGCAGCGGCGTGTCACCCTCGTGTCACCCGTGACACCCTCCCAAACAGGGTGCACGCCCTCTGTACATCG
>CAJOLE010000079.1 GCA_905235325.1 uncultured Prevotella sp.
ACCAGCGCACAGTCACGGCATGTCTCAATCTGGCCATCTACAAGGTGGTCGCTCCCACCTCTGTTGCGTTTGCAGGTGCAAACATAGTAACTTGAATTAGTTATGGATTGTCAGCTCATTCAGCTTGGTTGGTATATCTCGTGCAGTGGTTTCATCACGAAGTCGCGCTCGCGCATCAGCGGATGCGGTATCTTCAAGTCAGGCTCGTCAACCGTCAGGTCGTCGTAGAGCAGGATGTCAATGTCGATGGGCCTGTCAGCATACTGACGGTCAGACCCTTCTATGGAGACGGTTAGACGGTTAGATTTTTTTTTGCGTCCCAAGTCACGTTCTATTTGTTGAGTCAGCATCAGCACCTCACGTGGTGACTTTGTTGTCTGGCACAGGATAACAGCATTGAGGAAGTTATGGCAAGATTCAAAGCCCCAAGGTTCAGATTCCATGAGCGACGACTGGCGAACAACCGGTCCAACCCTTTCCTGCACAAGTCGCACAGCATCTTCAATATTCTGCTGCCGATTGCCCAAATTACTTCCTAATCCCAAATATACCTTATGCATCTCTAACAACATACCCTAACCATCAAATCAGCCCAACCGTCTAACCGTCAAAAACAATCTAACCGTCTAATCGTCAAGAATCAGCAGCGCGTCGCCGAAGCACCCGAACTGATACCCATTCTCGACCGCCAGTTTGTAAGCATCATACACGATGTCATAGCCGCCGAAGGCCGCCGTCAGCATCATCATGGTCGACTCCGGGTGATAGAAGTTTGCAATCATCGCATTGGCCAGTCCGAAGTCATAAGGCGGGAAGATGAACTTGTTGGTCCAACCGTTGAAAGGTTTCAGCAGCCCGTCAGTACCCACGGTGGTCTCCGTAGCGCGTGTCGTGCTGACCCCCACGGTGCAGACGCGATGGCCGGCCTGCTTGGTGTCGTTCACCAGCTGGCAGCAGGACTCGTCAATGACAATCTGCTCCGAGCTCATCTTGTGCTTCGTCAGGTCCTCCACCTCGATGCTGTCGAAGCAGCCCAGGCCACAGTGGACCGTCAGGTAGGCGAAGTTGAAGCCGCGTATCTCCATCATCTTCATCAGTTCGCGGCTGAAGTGCAGGCCGGTGGCAGGTGCCGTCACAGCGCCCTCGTTCTTGGCATAGATGGTCTGGAAGTTCTCCATATCCTCAGCCACGGTCTCCCGTCGGTCGACGATGTAACGTGGCAGCGGTGCCGAGCCCAAGGCGTAGAGTTCGCGTTTGAACTCCTCGTGCTCACAGTCGTAGAGGAAGCGCAGGGTACGTCCGCGGCTGGTGGTATTGTCGATGACCTCGGCCACCATCGGTCCGTCCTCCTCGAAGAACAGCTTGTTGCCGATGCGTATCTTGCGAGCCGGCTCCACCAGCACATCCCACAGGCGCAGCTCAGCGTTCAGCTCACGCAGCAGGAACACCTCTATCTGGGCGTCGGTCTTCTCCTTGGTTCCGAACAGTCGGGCCGGAAACACCTTCGTATCGTTAAAGACAAAGGTGTCGCCCTCGTCGAAGTAGTCCACGAGGTCACGGAACATCAGGAACTGGTCGGTGTCGTTGCCGTCGGCGTCCTTCTTGTACATCTCTATAATCTGGCGCTTGCGGTGAATCACCATCAGGCGCGACTGGTCGCGGCTGTAGATGCGCTCCACGGTGCCGTCTTCGTTCTCGAAGGTACGATGTGGCGGGAACAGCGCTACCTGCTCGTCGGGCAGGCTGAATCTGAATTGTGATAGTTTCATCTATGCTATTTTCGTTTATAGATTATCTATTTACTGGGGCAGTGCTCGTCGAGCCACTGTGGAAACGAGTCGAAGGTCTGGCAGTCCTCGATGCGGACATCGCCGAGACGGGTACGGCAGAGAGCCGTCAGGAAGGCGCCACTGCCTAATGCGTAGCCAATGTCACGGGCCAACGAGCGGATGTAGGTACCCTTGCCGCAGACCACGCGGATGCTCATCTGCATCGTCGCGGGATTGAAGGCAGTCAGCTCCAGCTCGTCGATACGGACGGGCTTGGCCTGCAGTTCGACGTCGGCCCCCTTTCGGGCCAGCTTGTAGGCACGGTGGCCATCGACCATGACGGCCGAGAACAACGGCGGCACCTGCTGAATCTCGCCGACAAAACCGGCGAGCACACGGAGTATCAGTTCGCGGGTGATATGGCGCGTGGGATAGGTCATGTCAACGGTATGCTCACGGTCGAACGACGGCGTGGTGGCCCCAAGCTGCAGGGTGGCCGTGTACTCCTTGTCGTGCAGCTGTAGCGTCTCTATCTGCTTCGTGGCCTTACCCGTACAGAGTATCAGGACGCCGGTGGCCAGCGGGTCGAGCGTACCGGCATGACCGGTCTTCACCCGCTTGACGTGCATCTTCTTCGAGATGAGGTAGCGGATGTGGGCCAGTGCGCCGAACGACGACATGCCGTAGGGCTTGTTGATATAGATGAACGCTCCTTCGTTGAAGTCCATTTAGTCGACCATTGCAAGTGAGTGACCTGTCAGCAGCAGCACGATGATGATGGTGCCGACGATGATGCGGTAGATACCAAAAGCCTTGAAGCCGTACTTGGTGAGGAAAGCCACAAACCACTTCATGGCCAGCAGTGCCACAACGAAGGCTACGGCGCAGCCTAAGAGCAGCATCATGATGTTGTGCGACGTGGCCCACACGGCATCCTCCTTCACGAGGTCGAGCAGGTCGAGCAGCGTGGCACCCGCCATCGTGGGCACGGCGAGGAAGAACGAGAACTCTGCGGCTCGCTTGCGCGTCAGGCCCTGCGTCATACCGCCCACGATGGTGGCCATCGAGCGCGACACACCGGGAATGACCGATATGCACTGATAAAGGCCGATGTTGAACGCCCGGCGCTCGTTGACCTTCTTGTCGTCGCTGCCCTTATTGAACAGTTTGTCGCAGAACAGCATGAACACGCCGCCCACAACCAGCATTACGGCCACTACCTCGACGCTGTCGAGGAGCCAGTCGAGCAAGCCCGACTTCTTGGCCAGCAGTCCGATGATGACCGCCGGCAGCACGCCTACGAAGAGCAGCCAGTAGAAGTAGTACCTGTGCTTCAGCCGCTGCCATGCCGAGCTACCCTCGGGGGCTGGCGTGTTGTCCAGCTTGAAGAACCGCTTCCAGTAGAGGCACACCACCGAGAGGATGGCACCAAACTGGATGATGAACGTGAAGGCGTGGACGAAGGGGTCGCCCTGCTCAATGCCGAGCAGGTTCTGGGTGATAATCATGTGTCCCGTCGACGAGACGGGAAGGAACTCGGTAAGTCCCTCCACGATGGCAATGATGACGGTCTCTATCCAGGTCATTCCGTCACCTCCTTCTGCACTTCGTCCTTCGGCTTATGCACCACGGCGTAGATCATCGACACGAAGCCTAACAGGCAGACAAAGGGAGCCACCACGATGCGGCGCGTACTGAAGATGTCAGGGTTGTAAGCCTCTTCCGACGAACTGCCGCCACTCATCAGGATAAAGCCAATGACAACCACCAGCATACCCACGGCAAGCAGGATGAAGTTCATGCGGCCAAATGCAAAATTTCTCTTATCCATAATATCTTGTTCCTTTTTTACTTTTTCACCTTATTAAATCTTATAAAGTTCCCCTGCCCGCATCCGCAGGAAGCGGTTCACAGAGATGTACGAGCACAGCGACGTAATGATCAGGCCAAACAGGAACACCGACGCAACAGTGATGGCCAGCACCTGCCACGTGATGATATCCGTCAGGTTCGGCTCGTACCTGTAAAGCCACCAGATGCCGAAGCCCAAGACAAGGCAGGCCAGCAGGGCAGCCAGAATACCTACCACCACGCCGTCGCGCATGAAAGGACGGCGGATAAAGCCCCATGATGCGCCCACCAGCTTCATGGTGTGGATCAGGAAGCGCTGCGAATAGACTCTCAGCCTCACCGTGTTGCTAATCAGCGAATAGCTGATGAACGTCAGCAGCACAGCCAGTATCAGCAGCACAAGACTCACCTTCTGAAGGTTCTTGTTCACCTTGTCCATCAGGTCTTCCTGATAGGCGACGTCGCTCACCTTGGGGTTCGCCGACAGTTCCTTGGCTATCCACACCAGCGAGTCGCGGTTGGCATAGTCAGACTTCAGATGCAGCTCGAGGGTGGCCACGAAAGGGTTCATGCCGAGAAACTCCGACGGGTCGCTGCCCATGGCCTCAGTCTGGTCCTTCAGAGCCTGCTCCTTGCTTACATAGTCGATGTTGCGGGCGTAGGGACGGTGATACAGTTCACGGCACAGCCGGTGGGCATCGTTCGCCGTCACCGTGTCGCCCAGCATAACGGTCACCGTCAGGTTCTCCTTCACATAGTTCGACAGGTTATGGGCTGTCAGCACAGAGAGCACAACAATGCCGAGCAATATCAGCACCATCGTCGTGCTGATACACAATGTAACAACCTGCATACCATGACGGTGCCGGGTCGTTTTCTTTCTTTTTCCCATTTACTTTACGTACGTAAAACTAAAATCGGTTGCAAAGATACGAATATTTTTTGGGGAAAACAAACTTTTTTCGTAATTTTGCACCTGCTATGAGTACAATCATTTATCCATCGCCCATATTCGGCCCTGTGCAGAGCCGCCGTCTGGGCATTTCGCTCGGCATCAACCTGCTGCCGCCCGACGGTAAGGTGTGCTCGTTCGACTGCATCTACTGCGAGTGCGGCTTCAACGAGGCTCACCGCCCCAAGCAGCCACTGCCCACCCGTGAGCAGGTGGCCGAAGCTCTCGAACGGAAACTCCGCCAGATGCAGGAGGACGGTCAGATGCCCGACGTGCTGACCTTCGCCGGCAACGGCGAGCCGACCTGTCACCCCCACTTCGCCGAGATTATCGACGATACCATCCTGCTGCGCGACCAGTACTGTCCCAAGGCAAAGGTCAGCGTGCTGAGCAATTCGACCATGATTCACCGCCCCGTCGTCCACGATGCCCTGCTGCGCGTTGACAACAACATCCTGAAGCTCGACACCATCGACCCCGACTTCATCCGTCAGGTGGACCGCCCCAACGGCCCCTATGATGTAGAAGCCATCATCGAGCGGATGAAGGCCTTCCACGGGCACGTCATCATTCAGACCATGTTCCTGAAGGGGCTTGGCATCGACAACACCACCGACCGCTACGTCTCCCCGTGGCTCGAGGCTGTCAAGGCAATTGCCCCCAGTCAGGTAATGATCTACACCATCGACCGCGAGACGCCCGACCATTCGCTGCGAAAGGCCACCCGCGAGGAGCTTGATGCCATCCGCGACCGCGTCATTGCCGCCGGCATTCCCTGCACCGCCTCTTACTGACACACCATGTACAGAGTCAACGATATATTCTACTCGCTTCAGGGCGAAGGCTACAACACCGGACGGGCGGCTGTGTTCGTCCGCTTTGCGGGCTGTAACCTGCGCTGCCCGTTCTGCGACACGGAGTTCGACTCGTTCCGCGAGATGACGGGCGATGACATCGTGGCCGAAATGGCGCATTACCCGGCCCGTTTCGCCGTGCTCACTGGCGGCGAGCCGACACTGCAAGCCGACGAGACCTTCGTCGCCCTGCTCCAGAAGCATGGTTTCGAGGTGGCGATGGAGAGCAACGGCACACGCCCTGCCCCCACGAACCTCGACTGGCTGACGGTATCGCCGAAAAACCGTGAAGGATGGCTCCTAAAGGCTGAGAGAAGAATACCCGATGAGCTGAAGGTCGTCTTCGACGAGGACACCGATCCTGAAGCATACCTCCCTTCGCCCCTCACCCTTCACCAAAAACCAGCCCTCTACCTCCAGCCCTGCGACACAGGCGATGCCGGGCACAACGCCCGCATCATACAACGGTGTATAGACTACATCAAGGAGCACCCCCAGTGGCGCCTTTCACTCCAGACCCACAAACTGGCCAACTTCAAATAAAACGATGCAGGCACTGAACCTCATACTAATCATCATCTACTACATCCTCGTCGTGCTGACGGTGATCCACGTTGTGATGGACAACCGCCAGCCCGCCAAGACGATGGCATGGGCACTGGTGATATGGTTTGTGCCTGTCGTCGGCATCATCCTCTACCTATTCTTTGGACTGAACACGCGCAAGGAGCGGCTCATTAACCAGCGCCAGCTCGACGAACTGTCGAAACGGTCGATGCTGGGATTTGTCGAACAACAGAACCTGCAGCTGCCCGAGAAGCACAAGCCCGTCATCGACCTGTTCACGGGTCAGAGTCTGTCGCTGCCCTTCCAGACCGACGAGGTCGAGACCTACACCGACGGATACCAGTTCTTTCCTGCCCTGCTCAAGGCCATTGCCGCTGCCCGCAACCACATCCACATCAACATCTACATCATCGAGGAAGACCCGCTGGGCTGTCTTGTGGCCGATGCCCTGATAGCCAAGTCACGCGAGGGTGTGGAGGTGCGCCTCATCTACGACGACGTGGGCTGTTGGAAGGTACGTCACCGCTTCTTTGAACGTATGCGCGAGGAGGGCATCGAGGTTGTGCCGTTCCTCCCCGTGCGTTTCCCCTCGTTCACGAGCAAGGTGAACTACCGCAACCACCGCAAGCTCATCGTCATCGACGGCCAGGTGGGTTTCATCGGCGGCATGAACATCGCCCTGCGCTATGTCTCCGACACCTGGCGCGACACGATGGTTCGCGTGACGGGGCCCGGTGTCTACGCCCTGCAGCGCGCCTTCCTCATCGACTGGTATTTCGTCGACCGCAGCCTGCTCAGCGACCACAAGTACTATCCTAACGCTAACGTCAGCGCCAACCCCGCACCAGGCCCACTGCTCCAAGTCGTCACCAGCAGTCCCGTGGTGCCCTACCCGGAAATTCTGCAGGGCTACGTGCGTATCATCATGGCAGCCCGCCAGTACGTCTTCATCGAAACACCCTACTTCCTGCCCAACGAGCCGATGCTGTTTGCCCTGAAGACGGTGGCGGTGGCGGGTGTCGATGTTCGACTCTTAGTGCCTGAGGAGAACGACTCGGTGGTTGTGGCGTGGGCTTCGCGCAGCTATCTGCGCGAAGCCGCCGAGGCTGGCGTGAAGGTGGGCCTCTACAAGGGCGGATTCCTTCATTCAAAGCTGATGGTCTGCGATGACTCGATAGCCACCTGCGGCTCTACGAACGTCGACTTCCGCTCGTTCGAGAACAACTTCGAGGCCAACGCCTTCTTCTACGGTGAGCAGACGGCTCTGCGCATGAAGCAGGTGTTTCTCGCCGACGAGGCACGGTCGGTGCAACTCGCCACGCTGTCCGACCGCATGAAGCCGAAGTTTATGGTTCGTCTGTTTGAGAGTCTGGTCCGGATGCTTGCTCCGCTGATGTGAAGATGCTGAAGTTCACGCTGCCGTAGGAGCGGTGTTCGCGGAAACGGGGATGCTGGGAGAAGTCGTGGGTCTTGCCGTGCTCGAAGACGAACACCCCACCCTCCTTCAGCAGTCCTTTCCCAAGCACTTCCCCCCCTCCCTCGGGGAGGGGCCGGGGGTGGGTTCCAAGCACTCCCCCCCCTCCCTCGGGGAGGGGCCGGGGGTGGGTCCCAAGCACAAGGTCGGGAATGGTCGGCAGTTCCTTGAGTGCATAGGGCGGGTCGGCAAAGACAAAGTCGAACTGCTGCTTACAGCTTCTGATAAAACGGAACACATCACCGCGGACAGGAACGACCGCTCCCTGACTGGGGCTGAGACTTTCCACGCATTGCTTAATGAAACGGTGGTGGTCGCGGTCCTGCTCGACGCTGACCACCCTTGAGCAGCCGCGCGACAGCAGTTCGAGCGTGATGCTGCCCGTGCCCGAGAAGAGGTCGAGAGCCACGGCACCGTCGAAGTCGATGTAGCGCGTCAGCACGTTGAAGATGTTCTCCTTGGCAAAGTCCGTCGTCGGCCTTGCCTTGAACGAGCGCGGTATCTCAAAGTGGCGCCCCTTGTATATGCCTGTAATAATCCTCATCGTCCTTTGGTAAACAGTGCCATCAAGTCGAACGGCATACCCTTGATACTGGTCACGGGGGCACGGTTGAACTCGGCTGACGGATTGATGACGTACACATTCTGCAGGTAGCGGCGCAGCTCGTCGGTCAGCCATTTCTGCTTGTCGCTGTCTGCCTGCGCGTCGCTGGCGAAGATACTGCCTACGAGGTGCAGCTCGTCGTGCTCGTTCTTCAGCGACAGCTGTTTCCAGACATAGAGCAGGAAGTAGAGTGCATCCTGCTCGCGGTGGGTTTCAAATCGGTTGTAGTACTTGAACCGATTCTGCTGGAACGAGAATATCTCGAGTTTCTGCTCGTGGAAATAGCCGTAGAGCTTGTTGCGGGCCCCCGAAAACGAGCGGCGGTGCAGGTGGCGCCAGACGGGAGCCATGACGACGCTGAACTTCACGTCGGCGAAGTGGTCGTCGAGCACCAGCTTCAGGTCTCTGTTTATCGAGAAGACGGCCACGGCGTTCAGGTCGGGCAGCACGTTGTAGAGCACCTGCTCCTGCTCCTTCCTCGGGAAGGAGTGGTAGTACATCGCAGCCATCGTCTGCTCCTCGAACACCTCTACGGGAACCAGCAGCACGGGTGTGTCGAGTATGGCCATTGCCCTGACGATACCCGTCTGTTTCAGTCCGGCACCCTTCAGAGCCTCGCGCAGGTTGGCAGCTATCGACATATTGCTCTTCACCACATAGGGCTCGTAGGTCACGGGCATCTCCGCACTTTCCGCGTCGATGGTCGCGAACGAAAGGTGGTACTGCCCGATGCGGATATACATACGCCGACGGCTATTTATCATGCTGTTTGTTTCTTCCATTCAATAATTTTTCGTAACTTTGCGGCGCAAAGGTACGAAAAAATTCTGAATAATGGTCACCGACGAGATAAAATATCGCATCAGACAGTCACTTAGCATCACGCCCACCACTGAACAGGAGCAGGCCGCAGGGGTGTTTGCCGACTTCATGGCCGACCGCCACAGCCGCGCTGCCATGATTCTGCGAGGCTCGGCAGGCACGGGGAAGACCACGCTCGCCGGAGCCATCGTCCGTGCCCTCGACAGCCTGAAACAGAAGTTCGTGCTGCTCGCACCCACGGGGCGCGCCGCCAAGGTATTCTCGCTCTACGCCGGCAGCCCCGCCTACACCATCCACCGCCGCATCTACCGGCAACGGACGGCGGGCGACCTCTCTGCCTTCAACCTGAACGTGAACCTTCAGCGCGACACCTTATTTATTATTGACGAGGCATCGATGATCAGCCTGGGCACCTCTTCCGGCAGCGAGCTGGGCGTGTTCGGCTCGGGCAGCCTGCTCGACGACCTCGTCGAGTTTGTCTACGGTGCAGACAACAACTGCCGTATGCTGCTCATCGGCGACCCCGCCCAGCTGCCGCCCGTCGGGGCGACGGAGAGTCCCGCCCTCTCTGCCGCCATGCTCCGCGCTTACGGCATGACCGTCTGGGAGGCCACCCTCAGCCAGGTGCTCCGACAGTCGGAGGAGTCGGGCATCCTCTTCAACGCGACGAGAATCAGGAACATACCCTTCGGGGAAGGCATCGCGGAGGCTCCGCGCATCAGCCTCGACGGCTTCGCCGACGTCAGCGTGGTGCCAGGCGACGAGCTCATCGAGCAGCTGTCGTCCAGCTACAGCCTCGCAGGTATCGACGACACCATCGTCATCACCCGCTCCAACAAGCGCGCCAACATCTACAATCAGGGCATCCGCGCCACCGTTCTCGACCGCGAGGAGCAGCTCTGCCGCGGCGACCGCCTGATGATCGTGAAGAACAATTATTTCTGGACGGAAGGTTCGAAAGACATCACCTTCCTCGCCAACGGCGACATCGCCGTCGTCCAGCGCGTCCGCAATATCCACGAGCAGTACGGCTTCCACTTCGCCGAGGTGACGCTGTCGTTCCCCGACTACGACGACTACGAACTCACGGCCACCGTCCTCTTAGACACGCTCACCTCCGAGGCACCGGCGCTCACCCGCGACCAGCAACAGCAACTCTACGACCGCGTCAACCTCGACTATGCCGACATCCCACTGAAGGCCGACCGGCTGAAGAAACTCAGGCACGACGGCTACTACAATGCCCTGCAAGTGAAGTTCGCATACGCCGTCACCTGCCACAAGGCGCAGGGCGGACAGTGGGCACACGTCTACATCGACCAAGGCTACATGACCGACGACATGGTCGGCACCGACTACCTGCACTGGCTCTACACCGCCTTCACCCGCGCCACGCACCGGCTTTTCCTCGTCAACTGGCCCGACGCGCAAGTGCAGAGTGAGTGATTTCTTTGTAATTTGTTCAAGTTTCGCATTCGCTCCGCTCGGCTTTGCCGCTTCGCTTGCGAAGACTCGGCTTTGCCGCTTCGCTTGCGAAGAACTCCTTACTCAACTTGCGAAAGTTGAGTAAGAATAATGCCCC
>CAJOLE010000080.1 GCA_905235325.1 uncultured Prevotella sp.
CGAGAGCAAGACCTGTGCAGACTTGCATGACAAGGCTACAGGCCTCTACCTTTACGGTGACAAGTATATTGCTGACGAGTTTATTCGAGAATCAAGAGTAGGGCAGTGAATCGTTTCTCGGGTTAGAAGGGAGGCCGCCGTCAAGAAGCGCCCATTCCATCGATACTTTCCCGAAAAGCGCTGAAAAGATCTCGAAAGATTGACTATACTGACATCAGGAGCATCGCCGACGGTATCTTCACGAAGTAGCGTTTGAGACAGGCTTTCCGCAAAGAAAAGTCCCGGAACCTTTGGTAGTTCTGGGATTTTTTCGTACTTTTGCGCCAAAATTAGAATTAACTGCGTATGAAGATAGCAATGATAGGCGCTGGCGCTATGGGTGGCGCCACCGTCGAGGGCCTCATCAAGGGTCAGGTATTCCAGAACGACAACATCACCGTCAGTGACCCATCGGCGGCTGTGCTCGGAAAGTTTGAGAAGATGGGTGTCTGTGTGACCACCGACAACAAGCTGGCTGCCGGGACGGCCGACGTGGTGTGCGTCTGCGTGAAACCTTGGCTGGTGGAGCGCGTACTGACCGACATCAAGCCCGAGCTGGAGCCGAAGCGGCAGATTCTCATCGTGATAGCCGCCGGCGTGAAGTCAGAGAGCATACGGGAGTGGCTGGGCGAGCAGTGCCCCCCGCTGTTTCTGGTCATTCCGAACATTGCGATTGCCGAGCTGGCGTCGATGACGTTCATCGTCCCGTGTGCTGCTGTGCTACAGCAGCATACTGAACTGGTGGAGCGGATATTCGGGGAGATGGGCACGACGCTCATCACCGACGAGCAGCACTTGGCCTCCGGCACGACGCTGGCCTCGTGCGGCATTGCCTACGCCATGCGCTATGTACGTGCGGCCAGCGAGGGCGGCGTGGAGCTGGGCTTCAAGGCCGACGATGCCAAGAAGATTGTGATGCAGACGATGAAGGGTGCCGTGGCGGTGCTCGAGTCTACCGGCCTGCACCCCGAAGCCGCCATCGACCTGGTGACGACTCCCGGCGGCGTGACCATCAAGGGTCTGAACGAGATGGAGCACGCGGGCTTCACGTCGAGCGTGATACGAGGGCTGAAGGCGGGGCTGCGATGATATTGCAGCATACAAAGACAATCATTGAGACATTTACATTATAAGTTTTACAGATATGGTAGACGAACAACTGAAACAGATTGGCGAGCGCCTGCGCGGACTGCGCGACGTTCTCGACATTCCGGCAAGCGAGATGGCCGATACCATCGGCATCAGCGCGGACAAGTATGAGAAGATAGAACGGGGCGAGCTGGACATCACCATCTCGAACCTGATGAAGATTGCACACAAGTACGGTGTGTCGACGGAGGAGCTAATCTTCGCCGAGTCGCCGCACATGAAGTCGTACTATGTGACCCGCAAGGGGCAGGGTATGTCGATAGAGCGCACGAAGGCCTACAAGTACCAGTCGCTGGTCGGCGGCTTCGTGAGCCACAAGGCCGATGTCTTTATCGTGACTGTCGAGCCTAAGCCGGGTGCCCGCACCGTCTACAAGAACTCGCACCCCGGACAGGAGTTCAACCTTGTCCTTGAAGGCAAGATGGAACTGTACATCGGCGGCAAGACCATCGTGCTTGACGAGGGCGACAGCATCTATTTCGACTCCTCAAAGCCCCACGGTATGCTGGCCCTCGGCGACAAGGCGGTCAGATTCTTAGCGTTCACGGTAGAGTAAGCAGCACCGAAATTCAGAAACACAGAAATAACAAATCAACACGATGATAGAAAGATTTCTGAAGCAAACGAGCTTCACCTCTGTAGAGGATTACAACAAGAACCTGAAGTTTATCATCCCCGAGAACTTCAACTTCGCCTACGACGTCATGGACGCATGGGCCGAGGAGAAGCCCGACGGCCTGGCCCTGCTGTGGACCAACGACCAGGGCGAGGAAACGCGAGCCACCTTCGCACAGCTGAAAGAGCAGTCAGACCAGGCTGCCAGTTACCTGATGAGTCTGGGCATCGGCAAAGGCGACCCGGTGATGCTCATTCTGAAGCGCCGCTACGAGTGGTGGGTGGCGATGCTGGCCCTGTGCAAGATTGGCGCCATCGTCATTCCCGCCACCCACATGCTGACGAAGAAAGACATCATCTACCGCAATACCCGTGCCAGCGTAAAAGCCATCATCTGCGTTGACGATGCCTACGTTACAGAGCAGATCCGCCTGGCCATGCCTGAGAGCCCCACGGTGAAACTGTATATCACCGTTACCGACCACGGGAAGCCCATTCCTGAGGGTTTCCGCGACTGGCAGAGTGAATGGCGGCAAGCACCGAAGTTTGTACGTCCAGCCTTTGTCAACAACAACGAGGACACGATGATCATCTACTTCTCCAGCGGCACGAGCGGTGAGCCGAAGATGGCCGCCCACGACTTCCTCTATGCTATGGGCCACCTGACGACAGGCGTCTTCTGGCACAATCTGCACGAGGGCTCCCTCCACCTCACCGTGGCCGACACGGGCTGGGGCAAGGCCGTCTGGGGCAAGTTCTACGGCCAGTGGTTCGCCGGTGCCACGGTGTTCGTCTTCGACCACGAGAAGTTCAATGCCGACACGCTGCTGCGCCAGATTGAGAAATACCGGGTGACGAGCTTCTGTGCGCCCCCCACGATATACCGCTTCATGATACGCGAGGATTTGTCGAAGTACGACCTCTCGTCGTTAGAATACTGCTGTACGGCAGGCGAGGCTCTCAACCCGGCCGTCTTTGAAAAATTCTACGAGAAGACGGGCATCAAGATGATGGAGGGTTTCGGCCAGACGGAGACGACGATGACCCTTGGCACCTTCCCTTGGATGGAGCCGAAGCCCGGTTCGATGGGAATCCCCAACGCTCAGTACGACATCGACCTGATACGCCCCGACGGCAGCTGCTGCGAGGACGGCGAGAAGGGCGAGATCGTGGTGCGCGTAGGCGACAAGAAGCCCGTTGGTCTGTTCAAGGGCTACTACCGCGACGAGGAGAAGACGCGCGAGGCCTGGCACGACGGTATGTACCACACGGGCGACATGGCGTGGCGCGACGAGGACGGCTACTACTGGTTTGAGGGCCGCATCGACGACGTCATCAAGTCGTCGGGCTACCGCATCGGCCCGTTCGAGGTGGAGTCGGCCCTGATGACCCACCCGGCGGTCGTGGAGTGCGCCATCACCGGCGTTCCCGACGACATCCGCGGCATGGTGGTCAAGGCTACCGTCGTCCTCGGCAAGGAGTGGAAGTCGAAGGCCGGCGACGCACTGGTGAAGGAGCTGCAGCAGCACGTCAAGAACGTCACTGCACCTTATAAGTACCCACGCATCGTGGAGTTCGTCGACGAACTGCCTAAGACCATCAGCGGCAAGATCCGCCGCGTGGAGATCCGCCAGAAGGACGCTGAGAAGTAAATAAGTGGGAAGTAAGAAATTAAAAAGATGAAACGAAGTGCTATCCTCTGTGTGATTGCGGTTCTTCTGGCGGTGTTCGTCAATCCCGTTTGTCTGGTTCTGCTGTTAGTCGTTGTCGCCAACGAGTATTATCGCAGGCACCATTCCGACGACGAAGTGAAGCCGTATGAAAAGACCGTCGACGACCTGACGGCCGAATACGGCGAACCCGAGGACGTGATACTCTTAAACGCCACACGTGCCAACGAAGCCTTGGGGGTGATACTGGTCTACAAGGACTACTTCATCGTCGAGGGCCGGCGCATAGAGAAGGGCGACATCACCGGCGTCACTTTCAACAACAGCGGCACGCCTTATGCTCCGGGCGAATACCAGGTCATCATCGCGGTCGGCCCACGTCAGGGCGACTATATCCATATCAACACAGGCTACGACGCTGCGTGGACGAGTGACGTGGTCGACCTGATAAAGAGCAACCTGGCGGCATAGAGGAACAAAAGGCCCATCCAGCCCACAGAGCCCATCGCTCCCACCAACAACACAACCGAAGGAAAAGAATGAAACACAGAATAGTCATCAAGATCGGCTCGAACGCGCTGACCCGCCCCGACGGGCGGCTCGACGTGACACGTATGTCGGCACTCGTCGACCAGATAGCGTGGCTGCGCCAGCACGACTGCGAGGTCATACTCGTCTCGTCGGGGGCCGTGGCCTGCGGGCGGCGCGAACTCGACACCGTGGAGCACGAGCTGGACTCCGTGGAGCAGCGGCAGCTGTTTTCAGCCCTCGGCCAGGCCAAGCTCATCGGGCTCTACTACGACCTGTTCCGCGAGTACCACATCCACGTGGGCCAGGTGCTGACGATGAAGGAGAACTTCGAGCCGGGCGAGCAGTACCGCAACCAGCGCGCCTGCATGACCGTGATGCTTGAGAACGACGTGCTGCCCATCGTCAACGAGAACGACACCGTCTCGGTCACCGAGCTGATGTTCACCGACAACGACGAACTCAGCGGCCTCATCGCCCAGATGATGCAGGCCGACACGCTCGTGCTGCTGTCGAACATCGACGGCATCTACACGGGCAACCCCGCCGACCCGCAGTCGCGCCTTATTAAAGAGGTGGCGCCGGGCACCGACCTCACGGCATACATCCAGACTGAGAAGAGCTCGGCCGGGCGCGGCGGTATGCAGTCGAAGTACGCCACCGCCACGAAGATTCAGCAGGCCGGCATCCGCGTCATCATTGCCAACGGCAAGCGCGAGAACGTGCTCGTTGACCTGATAGAACATCCAGAAACCACACCACACACAGTATTCAGATGCAGTTAGAAGAGACTTTCAAGAGAGTGAAGCAGGCCAGCAAGACGCTGGCAACACTCAGCGACCAACAGCGCAACGACGTGCTCAACGCCGTCGCCGACGCCATCACAGACAACAAGGCAAGAATCCTCGAGGCCAACGCCCGCGACCTGGCCAAGATGGACAAAGCCAATCCGCTCTACGACCGTCTGCAGCTGACGGAGAAGCGGCTGGAGGACATTGCCGCCGACATGCGCAATGTCGCCACCCTGCCCTCGCCCCTCGGCCACGTCACGAAGCAGAAGACGCTGCCCAACGGCCTGCGCCTCTGCCGCGTCAGCGTGCCCTTCGGCGTCATCGGCATGATTTACGAGGCCCGACCCAACGTTACCTACGACGTCTTCTCGCTCTGCTTCAAGAGCGGCAACGCCTGCGTGCTGAAGGGCGGACGCGACGCCGTGGCCTCGAACGAGGCCGGCGTGGCCGTCATCCACGAGGTGCTGGCCAGGTTCGGCGTCAGCCCCGACGTGGGCACCCTGCTGCCCGCCACCCACGAGGCTACGGGCGAGATGCTCAACGCCGTGGGCTACGTTGACCTCTGCATCCCCCGCGGGGGCCGCAAGCTCATCGACTTCGTGCGCGACACGGCCCGCATCCCGGTCATCGAGACGGGTGCCGGCGTGGTGAACACCTACTTCGACAAGGACGGCGACTTAGAGATGGGCAAGGCCATCATCCTGAACGCCAAGACGCGCCGCGTCAGCGTCTGCAACGCGCTTGACTGCCTATTAGTTCATAGAGAGAGAATAGATATACTATATCAATTAGTCAAGCCCATGGCCGAAAAGCACGTTATTATCTACGCCGACGAGCCTGCCTTCAAAGTCCTCGACGGTCAGTACCCCTACTTGGAGCGCGCCACCGCCGAGAGCTTCGGCACGGAGTTCATGGACTACAAGCTGGCCATTAAGACCGTCGGCTCGCTCGACGAGGCTTTAGCCCACATCGACGAGAACGGCAGCGGCCACAGCGAGGCCATCATCACCCGCGACGAGCAGGCCGCCCGCCGCTTCCAGGCTCACGTCGACGCGGCCTGCGTCTACTGGAACGCACCGACCTCGTTCACCGACGGCGCACAGTTCGGCCTCGGTGCCGAGATAGGCATCTCCACACAGAAGCTCGGTCCCCGCGGCCCGATGGCCTTGGAGGAGATTACGACCTACAAGTGGCTGATTGAGGGCGAAGGCCAGACGCGGCCTTAGTATTTCTCCCAGAGCCGCTCCGCGAGGAATCGCTCTACAGCCCGGCGGATGGACGTCAGTCCGAACTGTGCCGGGTCAACTTCTTCAACCGGAATCCACAGGCAGTCGGCGGCATCGTCGGCTGCCTTTGGTTTGGCGTTGTCGCCGACGCGCACGAGGAAGTCGGCATCGAGCGTATGGATAATCATTCCGCTATACAGATACTGGTTGGGCACGGAGAAGAGGTAAGTCACCTCGCCGACCGTCAAGCCTGTTTCCTCCTTAATCTCGCGGCGCATACCCTCCTCGGCGGTCTCGTACATATCGACGAAGCCGCCCACGAGGTCGAGCGTGCCCTTGGCGGGCTCCTTTCCGCGGCGGGCCACGAGCAGCTCGTTGCGACTGTTCAGAATAAAGGCCGCCGTTGCCGCCGACGGGTTGGCATAGTAGACGAAGCCGCAGTCCTCGCACTGCTTGCTCTTGAAGTTGTGCTCCGTCCAGCGGCTGCTGCCGCACACCGGACAGAACTTGAATTTATCCAACGGATGAGTCATGGGGAATTACTGATTTAGAGTGTTACCAACTGTCGGTACGGAAGGGGAAGAGGGGCAGGTTGGCCCCGTTCCTGACGTTGCCCAACAGGAAGTTGCGGAAGCAGTAGCGCACGGCCACGGGCTGCCTGACCTCGGGACTTGTCACGATGATGGCCTCGTCCCAGTAGCCGCCGCCGGGCTGCCAGAAGTGCTGCGCACGGGCGGGCCTGAACACGCGGTCGTCGCCGGCCACCTCGAAGCCCTCGATCTGCTCAAAGGGAGCGTCGGCGTGGTAGTTGTCCTGCAGGTGGATGAAGACGGTGTCGCCCTTGACCTTCATGTCCTTAAACCGCGAGCTCTTGTAGAGCACCTGCCCGAAGCCGTAGTCGCGGTTCAGTGCCGTCCAGGCCAGCCGCTCGCCCACCTGCTGCTTCTGCGCCGGGTGGATCTGCGTCGTCTCGTAGGGGTAGACCAGGTCGTTGGTGCATACCAGCGAGCTGTTGGGTATGATATCTGCCGCCCGCTGCTGCTGTTCGCGGAGCAGGGCTCCCTGCGTGCCGTTCACGTCGTCGTAGTGGTAGGGGGCAATCTCGACGAAGTAGAAGGGCAGTTCGCCCAGTGCGAACTGCTGCCGCCACTGGTCGACGAGCAGCTTCAGCCGCTCCGAGTACTGGTTGGCGGGGTCGCCGACGTTCGAGCATCCCTGGTAGAACAGGATGCCCTTCACCGTGCTGTTCAGTATGGGGTTGAACGTGCCGTTGCCCCAGAGCAGTGCCCGCTGGTAGTCCCACTCCGGCTTGAAGGCCACGATGCCGGCCGAGTCGGTAGGCTCCTTGGTGTGGCGCTGCAGGTTCTCCTTCGTCAGCCAGCTCTCCACGCGCGAGCCGCCCTTGTTGGCCTCGATGATGCCTATGGGGATGTCAAGGGCCTGATGCAGTGTGCGGGCAAAGAAGTAGCCCGTGGCCGAGAAGTCGCTCACCGTCTGCGGCCCGCACTCGCGCCACTCGCACTGGGCATCAGTCTGAGGCTCCATGCGCATCGTGCTCGGCACCTTCACCGAGCGCACGGCACGGTGGTTGCGCGCATCGACGACCACCTGGTTGTAGCCCTCGACGGGACAGCCCCAGAAGCCGCGGACGGGCATCTCCATGTTCGACTGCCCGGCGCAGACCCACACCTCGCCGCTCAGCACGTTGCGGATGGTCAGCGGACCGTCGCCGTCGTCGAAGGTCAGCGTCAGCGGCTCATACGATGCCTCCGGCGTCCTCACCCTGGCTATCCATGCGCCGTCCTTGCCGGCCTTCACCGTCGTGGCGTCGCTGCTCCACGACGTTGTCACCTTCACCTGTGCGCCGGGCTTGGCCCAGCCCCAGAGGCGGGCTTCCGTCTGCTGCTGCAGCACCATGTTGTCGCCTACGAGGTGCGACAGTCTCACCTTCGCCTGCACCGACAGGACCACGAGGGCCGTCAGCGACAGAATGAGTTTCTCCTTCATATCTTGGTTATCGTTCTATACGTCAATTCCTGAGATGGCGGCCAGTGCATCCTCGCCACGGTCAATGGCCGCCAGCACGTCGAACACGCGGTCGCTCCAGCCGGCAATGAGACAGACGTCGCCCTCGACAAGCCGCAGGGGCAGCTGGCCGTAGCCGGCGAGGTCGAACAGATAGAGCTTGGCCTTGGGGGCCAGGCGCTTGTACTTCTTCCAGTAGAACGCCATGTCCTGCTGTCGGCCTGTGCTGTCCCACATCTCGAGGTCGGTGAACATCATCACCTTGTCCATTACCAGACGGTTGGCGATGAGCCAGTCGATGACCTTGTAGCCGTTGGTGCTGTAGCCCACGGTGTTGGCCAACTTCTCTAACTGCCGGGTAGCCATCAGAATATTGTCGGCGGGCATGTTCACCGTTTTCCAGTCGTCGCCGAAGATGCCCGTGACCACCTGCCCGCAGCGGCTTCTGAGGAGCATGGCCAGCAGCAGTCCGATGTCGTAATTGCGCACCGTGCTGCGCTTGCTGACGGGCGTCCACATCGAGCCGCTGACGTCAGCGGCCAGCAGCACGCGGTCGTGCTCGCCGAAGCCCTCGATGTTGGCGGCCGAGCATTTCACCGCCTTCTCCAGAGCAGTCATCACGGTCTGCGTATGCAGCGACGTCACCTCCTCCAGCTCACGGTAGGCGGCGAGATAGCGGAAAGGCAGCTGACGGGCGCCAGCCACCCGCACGGCATCCGACAAGCGGTCGGCAACACGTTCGATGTCGGCCTGCGACACGTCGGCCTGCAGCAGGTTGCGCAGGTTGCGCAACAGTGCCATATAGCCCAGCTTACCGCTGCGAATCAGCTCCTCCCACTTCGTGCGGAAGGCCTCTTCCTTCTTCTCAGGACTCTCAAAGGACTGCTGGCCAAGGGCCGAGAACTCGGTCTCCCACGTATAGGGCACGGCCAACTGGCGGTTCGCAATCTTGTCGAACAGCGCCTGCTGCCCGTCGTCCTTCGCCTTGGGGTGGACCAGGAAGAGGGCATCGCGCAGCCGGACCGCCAGGTTGTCGCGGTCGTACTTGGCAAACTGATACTCGTCGAAGCGGTTGAAGGCGCGCTGCAGCCCGTTCTGTATCTGCCGCGAGAGGTGCCCGAGCTTCTTGCGGACATCGTCCGACGGGTTGCGCCACTGGTAGCACATCAGCAGCTCCATAATCTCGTCGGCCCGCAGCACCGTCCGCTCGACGGCGCGCGCCACGAGGCTGTCGCCGTTGTGGACCCGGGCCAGCTCGACCAGCAGTAGCAGCGGGATGCTGCGCAGGTGCATCTCCGTGCGGGCATAGACGGCAAGCCGCGCTACAAACTCCGGCGACACCTGATCCACGAGCCGGGCAATGCGCTCAACCCGCGCGTCCTCCTTCTCATAGGTGGTGTCGCCGAGCGACGCCGTCACCACGGCGGTATAGAGTTCCAGCTCGGGCGACATGGCGTAGGCCTTGCCTCCCTCGTAGTTCTCGATGGTGTCCGCTCCCTTCAGCCTTGAATTATAGTTCATCTTGGTTATGGTGTTTTAGAAGGTGGCAGTGCGACAATCGCAAGGAGACTATGGACAAAGTCCGAATATCTTATTAGAAAAACAAGACGAAGTAACCCCTCGCTACGGCAACTGCCACCTAAATCATGTCGCTACGGTCATAGGTTTTTCGGCGGCAAATTTACAACTTTTTTCTATCATCTCCAAATATTCGGGCACAATTCTCACATAGATTGCTCAATTTGACGTACCAGCCGATGAGATACCGACCCCACTCCTGCCCCTCACCTATATGATAGGGAAACGCACTTTTTATCCTACACTTCCTACACTCCCTACACCTGACAGCATATTCATACATCGCCCGGATATTCATGCAGTGGCAGCGGCCGACCGCCAAAAAGCGGCACTTTTCGCCCAAAAACCGCTGACTTTTTGCCAAAACCCGGCGGGTTTTCGCGGAAACGCGCCGCCCCCTGCCGACTGCATATTTATCCACGCTCAAGTGTCGGCTCAGGTGTAGGTTCAGGTGTAGGTTCAGGTGTAGGTTCTACCAGGATCCGACACCTAAAGACGCACTGATATTCAGACGGTTAAGTAGGGAGTGTAGGAAGTGTCGGTTGTTTCTGTTTTTCCCTTCACCTATAGACCCGGACGCATGACAGGACGTGACGCGACGGCCGTTTCCGCAAAAAAGTTTGGTGATTTCAATTATAAGCAGGGTAAATCATCATTACTAACCTGCCAATGATTATGGAATCGAAAGTTCTCCACGAGATAACGCCGCTCGGCGAGCACGACTTCATGTACGTGGCCGACCGCCACAAGAAAGAGTTCACCTACCCCATCCACCGGCACGAACTATTCGAGCTGAACTTCGTCGAACAGGGAGCGGGCTGCCGCCGCGTCGTGGGCGACTCAAGCGAAGTGATAGGCGACTACGACCTCGTGCTCATTACCAGCCCCGACCTGGAGCACGTCTGGGAGCAGCACGAGTGCCGCAGCCAGGACATCCACGAGGTGACCGTCCAGTTCTACCTCGACTTCGAGCGCGAGGGGTCGCCGCTGAAGACCAACCCCTTCCGCTCCATCTACCGTATGCTCATGCGCGCCAAGCACGGGCTGGCGTTCCCCATGCAGGCCGTCATGGCCGTCTACGGGCGGCTCATCCGCCTGTCGGCCATCGAGGAGCCATTCCTCACGGTCCACGAGCTGTTCTACATCCTCTACGAGCTGTCGAAGTACGACGATGCCCGCGAGCTGTCGTCGTCGGCCTTTGCCAAGATCAGCATCGAGAGCGACTCACGGCGCGTGCTGAAGGTGAAGAACCACATCGCCACGCACATCACCGACGACCTGCGGCTTGAGACGCTGTCGTCGATGGTCGGCATGACGCCGTCGGCCTTCAGCCGCTTCTTCAAGCTCCACACGGGCAAGAACCTGAGCGAGTATATCGTCGACATCAGGCTGGGCCACGCCGCGCGCCGGCTCATCGACACCACCGACACCGTCAGCGAGACCTGCTACAGCTGCGGGTTCAACACGCTGAGCAACTTCAACCGACTCTTCCGCAAGCGCAAGGGCTGCAGCCCCACGGAGTTCCGCGAGAAGTACTGCAAGACGAAGGTCATCATCTGAGCGATGAGCGGTTAAAGTGTCAGCATCAAGCAAGATTGAGGGTGGACGTGTCGGCCAAACGCCGTAACTTTGTGCCCGAAAAACTGCATTAACTAAAAACGCAATGAGAAAAACGACCACCCTCACAGGAGCGATGCTCCTCGCAACAGCCCTGCCGGCACTGGCCTGGCAAGGCGACGTCGCCGTAGAGACCCCCACGCTGCAACTGCTGCTGCACGCCAGCGAGGGGCAGGACCTGCGCATGGCCTACTTCGGCGACAAGACGGCCTCGCTGCAGCAGCTGCGCGACGCCGGCGACGACCTCAACTTCCCGGCACTGCCCGCCTTCGGCACCGTCGATGCCATCCACCTGCCCGCCATACAGGTGGAGCACGCCGGCGGCGACCAGAACCTGGAACTGCAAGTCGCCGACTACAGCAAGACCGCCGACGGCGACGCCACCCTCCACACGTTTACGATGAAGGACCGCCTGCTGCCCGTCACGGTGAACGTCTACTATAAGGCATATAATAAGGTGGACGTCATCGAGACCTGGACCAGCATCGTGCACCAGGAGAAGCGCGCCGTCACGCTGAAGCGATACGACTCCGGCCATCTGGCACTGCGCCAGGGCGACGTCTGGGTGACTCACCTCCACGGCGACTGGGCCACGGAGACCGACGTCACGCAGGAGCCGCTGACGCGCGGCATGAAGGTGATACGCAACTCCGACGGCGCACGCAACTCTCACCTCGACGCGCCCGAGCTGATGCTCTCGCTCGACGGACGCCCGCAGGAGAACCAGGGACGCACCATCGGCGCAGCACTCTGCTGGAACGGCAACTTCGAGCTGCGGCTGAACACCACCGACAACCGGCAGCACCACCTCTACGCCGGCATCGACCCCACAGCCGGACACTACGTGCTGGAGCCTAAGCAGACCTTCGAGACGCCACACCTGGCACTGACCTACTCGGCCGAGGGCATGAGCGGCGTGAGCCGCAACTTCCACCGCTGGGCACGCACCTGCGGTATGTTCCACCGGGGCATGAACGTGGGCGACATTCTGCTCAACTCTTGGGAGGGACTCTACTTCGACATCAACGAGGAGCGCATGGTGCAGATGATGGACGACATCGCGAAGTTCGGAGGCGAGCTCTTCGTCATGGACGACGGATGGTTCGGCGACAAGTACCCCCGCAAGGACGACACTACGTCGCTCGGCGACTGGGTGGTCGACCGCCGGAAACTGCCCAACGGCCTCGGCGCACTATGCAGCGCGGCCAAGGAGAAGGGCATCAAGTTCGGCATCTGGATTGAGCCGGAAATGGCCAACACCAAGAGCGAGCTCTACGAGCAGCACCCCGACTGGGTGCTCCAGACCAAGGGCCGCCAGCTGAAGCAGGGACGAGGCGGCACGCAGGTGGTGCTCGACCTGACCAACCCCCGCGTACAGGACTTCGTCTTCGGCGTGGTCGACAACCTGCTGACCGAGAACCCCGACATCGCCTACATCAAGTGGGACGCCAACTGCGCCATCCAGAACTACGGATCGCTCTACCTGCCAGCCGACAAGCAGTCGAACCTCTACGTCGACTACCAGCTGGGACTGCTCAAGGTGCTCAAGCGCGTCAGGCAGAAGTACCCGCAGGTGGTCATCCAGGACTGCGCCTCGGGCGGCGGGCGCGCCAACTACGGACTGCTGCCCTACTTCGACGAGTTCTGGGTGAGCGACAACACCGACGCACTGCAGCGCGTCTACATACAGTGGGGCACGTCGATGTTCTTCCCAGCCAACGCCATGGCACAGCACATCAACCACTGCCCGTACTGGAACACCGGCGGGCGCACCATTCCCGTGAAGTTCCGCTGCGACGTGGCCATGAGCGGCCGACTCGGCATGGAGCTGCAGCCCAAGGACATGACCGACGAGGAGCGCCGGCAGTGTACCACCTGCTTCAAGGACTACAAGGAGCTGCGGCCCGTCATACAGACGGGCAACCTCTACCGACTGCTCTCACCCTACGACCGCCGGGGCGTGGCCTCGCTGATGTACACCGACGATGCCCGCTCGACGGCCGTGCTCTTCGTCTACAAAATTGAAAACTACATCGGACAGCCCCTGCCCCGCATCCGCCTGGCCGGGCTCAATCCCGACAAGACCTACACCCTCACCGAGCGCAACGTGCGCACCGGCCAGCGCCCCTGCCAGCTCAACGGCAAGCAGTTCACAGGACGGTTCCTGATGAACGTCGGTGTCGAGATGCCCCTGAGAGAGGAATATTCCAGCCGTGTGTTTGAACTGAAATAACTGTAACGCCATGACAGACTTCCAACTGAAAGTAAAGACCTTGCGCGAACGCCACGAAGCACTGCTGGCCCGCAAGAACGAACCGATAGCCGTCGGGAACGGCATCTACCAGAAGTTCCGCTACCCCATACTGACAGCCGAGCACACCCCGCTGGAGTGGCGCTACGACTTCTCGGAACAGGACAACCCCCACCTCATGCAGCGCATCATGATGAACGCCGTGCTCAACGCCGGGGCCATCAAGCTGGGCGGCAAGTATCTGCTCGTCTGCCGCGTCGAGGGTGCCGACCGCAAGTCGTTCTTCGCCGTGGCCGAGAGCAGCAACGGCATCGACGGATGGCGCTTCTGGCCCGAACCCGTCACCATGCCCGACACCGACGACCCCGCCACCAACGTCTACGACATGCGCCTGACACGCCACGAGGACGGCTGGATCTACGGCGTCTTCTGCGCCGAGCGCCACGACCCGGCAAAGCCTGCCGACCTCAGCGCCGCTACGGCCACGGCCGGCATCGCCCGCACACACGACCTCGTCAGCTGGGAGCGGCTGCCCGACCTCGTCTCGCCCTCGCAGCAGCGAAACGTCGTGCTCCACCCGGAGTTCGTCGACGGCCGCTATGCCTTCTACACCCGCCCGCAGGACGGATTCATCGACACCGGCTCGGGCGGAGGCATCGGCTGGGCGCTCGTCGACGACATCACCCACGCCGAGGTGTGCGACGAGCGCATCATCAACCGACGCCACTACCACACCATCACCGAGGTGAAGAACGGCGAGGGACCGCATCCGCTGAAGACGCCACGCGGCTGGCTACACCTGGCACACGGCGTGCGCGGCACCGCCGACGGACTGCGCTACGTATTATATATGTACATGACGGCCCTCGACGACCCCACCCGCGTCATCGCCCAGCCCGGCGGCTACTTCCTCGTGCCCGAGGGCGACGAGTACGTCGGCGACGTGATGAACGTTGCCTTCGCCAACGGCTGGATCATGGACGACGACGGCCGCATTCTCATCTACTACGCCACCGCCGACACCCGCCTCCACGTGGCCGTCTCCGACGTAGACCGCCTCACCGACTACTGTCTGAACACCCCCGAGGACGGCCTCACCACCGCCGCCAGCGTAGAAACCCTCAAGCGCCTCATCCGCAAGAACATCGAAACATCGAAATAACGAAATAAACAACAATGGCAACACTCAAAGAGAAAATAGGCTATGCCTTAGGCGACGCCGCCGCCGGCGGCATCACCTGGAAAGTCATGTCGATAGCCTTCCCGCTGTTCTTCACCAACGTCTTCGGACTCACCTTCGCCGACGCGGCAACGCTGATGCTCATCGCACGAATGTTCGACGTCGTCACCGACCCGCTCATGGGATCGCTCGCCGACCGCACGCAGTCGCGCTGGGGAACCTACCGCCCGTGGCTCATCTACGGCGCAGTGCCCCTCGGACTCATCTTCGCACTGCTGCTCTATACGCCCGACTTCGGACCCGTCGGCAAGCGCATCTGGGCCTACTCCCTCTACCTGCTGATGATGGCCACCTACACTGCCGTCAACGTGCCCTACGGCTCGCTGCTCGGCGTGATGACCGACGACGACAACGAGAAGAACCAGTTTTCTTCGTTCCGCATGGTGGGAGCCTACGCCATGGGCTTTATCACACTTCTCTCCTTCCCATACCTGCAGAAGATGGTGGGCGGCACCGACCAGCACCAGTATGCCGTGCTGGGGGCGTTCTTCGGACTGCTGGCCACCATCGGCACACTGGCCTGCGGACTGCTGACGAAGGAGCGGCTCAAGCCCGTGCGCGCCGAGAAGTTCTCGTTCAAGCCCTTTGCCGACCTCTTCCACAACAAGCCCTGGATCATACTGACGCTCATCGGCATCTGCACCAACTTCTTCAACGGATTCCGCTACGCCGTGGCAGGATATATGTTTGAGTACTGCCTCAAAGGCGACGTCACCGTCAGCGGACTCATCATCAACTACACCGTCTTCATGACCTTCGGCGAGCTGACGTGCATGATCTTCGGCGGACTATCGCCCAAGTTCACCAAGTGGATAGGCTCGAAGCGCGGCGCATTCATTGCCGCCGCCGTCATCTGCCTCGTCTTCTCCGTCGGATTCTTCTTCATCCCCATGAGTCCTGACTACATCTGGGTGATGGTCGCCCTGGTCATCCTCACCAGCGTGGGCATCGGGCTCTACTCGCCCCTGCTCTGGTCGATGTATGCCGACGTGGCCGACTACGCCACTGAGAAGAACGGCACTTCCTCGACGGGACTCATCTTCTCCAGCGGAACGATGGCACAGAAGTTCGGAACGGCTATCAGCGGCTCGCTCGTCGCCCTGTTCCTCGGACTGGCCGGCGCCAGCATGATGACCGACGACATGGGCAACACGATGGTCGACCCCGCCTCAATCACTGACTCGGTGCTCTCCATGGTGTGGAGCCTCTTCTCGATCATCCCCGCCGCCATCGCCGTCATCATGATAGCACTCACGTATATCTATCCTATTAAGAAATGAACGAGCGCGTAAAAGCCATGAGGCAGGAAATGCTGGATGTGCTGGAGAACAACATCTTGCGCTTCTGGCTCGACAACATGCAGGACCGCGAGAACGGCGGATTCTACGGACGCATCGACGGGAAGGGACAGCTACAGCCCGAGGCAGAGAAAGGAGCCATCCTCAACGCCCGAATCCTCTGGTCGTTCGCGGCGGCCTACCGTGTGCTGAAGAAGCAGGAATACCTGGAGGCCGCCACACGTGCCAGGAACTACATCATCGAGAACTTCATCGACCCTGACTACGGCGGCGTGTTCTGGAGCCTCGACCACAAGGGCCGCCCTCTCGACACGAAGAAGCAGTTCTACGCCATCGGGTTCGCCATCTACGGCCTGTCGGAATATGCACGTGCCACAGGCGACCGCGACGCACTCGACAAAGCTATCGCCCTCTTCAACAGCGTCGAGGAGCACTCCTTCGACAACCGTCATGGCGGCTACATCGAGGCCACCACCCGCGACTGGCACCCCATCGCCGACATGCGCCTGAGCGACCTCGACCAGAACTACCCCAAATCGCAGAACACCCACCTCCACATCCTCGAGCCCTACACCAACCTCCTACGCGCCCTACAGGAGCTAAGCCCCTCCATTCCGCCAGCCCCCTCCGGTTCGCTGTGCAGCGGCGGTGCCGCTGCCCCCGCCGCCGCCGTCTCCGCCGCCCTCCGCCGCCTCATCGCCATCTTCACCGACCGCATCCTCAACCCCGAGACCCACCACCTCGACCTCTTCTTCGAAATGGACTGGACGCGCGGCGGCGGCCGCCTCGAGAGCTACGGCCACGACATCGAATGCTCCTGGCTGCTTCACGAGGCCGCCCTCGTACTCGGCGATGCCGATGTGCTGACCCGCGTTGAGCCTATCGTACAGATGGTGGCCAAGGCCAGCGAGAAGGGGCTCAACCCCGACGGTTCGATGACCCACGAGGCGAACCTCGACACCGGCTACGTCGATGCCGACCGCCACTGGTGGGTACAGGCCGAAAACGTTGTGGGCTGGATGAACATCTACCAGCACTTCCACGCCCCCGAGGCTCTGGACCGCGCCCTGCACTGCTGGCAGTACATCAAGGAGCAGCTCATCGACCGCGAACACGGCGAGTGGTACTGGAGCCGCCGACCCGACGGCACCGTCAACCGCGACGAAGACAAGGCGGGCTTCTGGAAGTGCCCGTACCACAACTCCCGTATGTGCCTTGAAATCATTGAACGGGAGCTATAATAACCAAAACGAAAACCAAAACCAATAATCCGACCTTTTCTTTTGGTCTTGGTTTTGGTTTTCGTTTTCGCTTTGGTTTTGTTTTGGGGGCCCGTTTCAGAACGGCTGGATGGTCAGGCCGAAGACCATCTGGGCAGTCTGCAGGTAAGGATTAAAGTTGATCTCTGCGAAGACGGGCATCTTCGAGAAGCCGATGTCAAGCGTCTTCGTGGCTCGCAGGGCAGCATCCACGCAGGCAAAGCCCTCGGCATAATAGTAATCATAGTCGTACTTGCCGGTGTAGTAGCCCTTCTCTATCCTCGGCGTGCGTTCGCCAGCACTCTCGAAGGGCGTGAATCCGCCACGCAGACGCCAGTCGACCCCACCCAGGCGGAAGGGCACGCCTAATTCCACGTATGTAGAGTAGGCACGGTCGCCGTTCCACTTACGGTCCCTGCCCCAGAAGACGGTATAAGCCTGCAGGCTGAAGTACTTGCACGTATAGCCAAGGTTACCCTCCAGCTGGTGGGCACCCTCTTTCTCAAAGTAGAGGTAGCGGTTGTTCTCGTCGATGCCAGTCTCCCAGTAATCGGTAACACCGATGTTCACGCCCCAGCGCTCAAAGCCGAGGGTGACGTCAATCTCCTGGGTATCGTCAGACGAGAAGCCCGTACTGCCAAAGACGCCTAACGACAATCCCTGCCACTGGGCCGACATGGTGGACTGCACGGAGAATCCGCCACGGTCTTGTCCACGCCAAACATAATGGCTGATAACGTCGGCACTGACGCTTCCTTCAACCCTCTTCTGGGCACCAGCCGTAGCCGGAGACATCAATACAATCATGGCCACGAAGGCCTTAAAAGCTACTCTTTTCATCCTTTATCTTTCTCTTTTCTTTGAATTTGGGTGCAAAGTTACAAAATAATACTGAATTAGAAAAGCATTTTTGGATGATTAACGCAGTTCGCCCCATAAATAAAGGCATTTCGAGGAAAATTGAGGAAAAGCCGCAAGGTGCCACTAAGCAAATCGAGGCAGATTGCGGAACGAATTAGGTTTCCAATTCGTAACCCCCGATAGCCCTATGTCAGATAGTTAAACTTTCTTAACGACCTGCGCAAATCAAGGCATATCTCGGCAGCTCGAACCGTTTTCACATTTTGCGTTTTTCTTTCCTAAATCTGCCGTGATTTGCGTAGCAATTTATTCCCTGAATGGTATTACTTTTGCAGCCCGAATTTTAAAAAGGAATTAGAAGATGAGTAGAAGCACTTTTTCGGTATTGTTCTACGCGAACAAGAGTAAGGTAAAGAACGGCATCGTGCCAGTGATGGGCAGAATCACCATCAACGGAACACAGAGCCAGTTCAGTTGCAAGCGGAGCATCCCATTGTCGTTGTGGGACGCGAAGGGCAACTGTGCCAAAGGTAGAACGAGAGAGGCGCTTGACCTGAACCGTGACCTTGACAACATCAAGGCACAAATCATCAAGCACTACCAGCACTTGTCAGACCGTGAGGCATTCGTCACGGCAGAGATGGTGCGCAATGCCTATCAAGGCTTCGGCAGTGAATATGAAACCCTGCTTGGCGCATTCGACAAGGACATTTCCAACTTGAAAAGACGTGTAGGAAAGGACAGGGCTTTAGGCACCTATAAACTGCAAGTGAGGTCAAGAAACTACGTGGCGGACTTCCTTCAGATGAATTTCCGTCGCAGCGATATATCCATGCAGGAACTGACGCCCGACTTCATCAAGGAGTTTGCCGTGTATCTTGCTAATGACCGAGGGCTGGCCAGTTCCACCATCTGGCTTTCTTGCATGCATCTGAAAGGTGTCGTAGGTCGTGCGCATGACAACGGCAAGATACAGCGCAACGTGTTTGCGCAGTTCCACATCAGCCCCAAGTGCAAGGAGCGCATGTTTCTGACAGAGGAAGAACTGAAGACGGTGATGACGCATGAGTTTGAGGATGCCAACCTTGCCTTTGTCCGTGACCTCTTCGTGTTCATGAATTTCACCGCCCTGTCGTTTGTGGACTTGAAGGAACTGACTACAGACAACATCGTGGAGGTCAACGGTGAGAAATGGATTGTCGGCAAGCGTCACAAGACGGGAGTACCCTATCAAGTGAAACTGCTGGAGTTTCCCTCGCAAATCATCGAGCGTTACCGCAACTACCCAAAGGAAAATCCCAAGTCGGTCTTTGGTGAAGTCAACTACTGGAGCGTATGCAAGAAGTTGAAGCCAGTGATGAAGGAGTGTGGCATTGACAAGCCGATTTCCGCACATTGCGCAAGGCATGGATTCGCTACGATGGCCTTAACGAATGGGATGCCCATTGAGAGTGTGAGCCGAGTATTGGGACACACAAACATCGTCACAACCCAGATTTATGCCCGCATCACCACGCAGAAACTGGATAATGACCTCACAATGTTGGGTAACAAGTTAAACGCATCATTCAACAACATCAAATTAGCATAGAGACATGGAAGATAGAAACATCATTAAGTGGAGTGAGTATAGCGGGTACACAGAACTGACTATACCGAGTGGAGAGATTTGGATGAGCGAGTCCGAGATGGTGGACTTGTTCGGAGTGTTTATCCCCAAACTGAGAAATGCCATCAAATCTCTCTACAAAGAGGAGTTAGTAAGACAATACGAGTCAGAGCGAACCATCAAGAAGAGAGACAGCTTTTATGTCACCGTATATAATATGGAGGTCGTTCTGCTGCTTGCCTTCCGCCTGAACTCTTATCAGGCAATGGCAGTCCGCAAGGAACTGATGGAACGTATCACCCGTAACCATAAGCCATTTGAGGTGATTCTGACAGCAACAACAGGGAAAGGGAATTAGCGGAAAGAGCGGCAGAGAGAATAAGGACGGACTTTTAGGAGGATAGATAGTGTGTTGGAACGATGGAACGCTCCAACACACAACGTCTATCCCTCCTTTAGTCCATCCGTAACTTCCCTACATTCAAAAAGAAAAATATCGTCTATAGCAGACGAGGTACATGGTATGGCAATGTATGACGGGGTTGATGCTGACGCAAGAACGGGTATTTCCCACAAACGGAAAATACCGTAGCCTATTAGGGGATTTTTCGAGCCGCACAAACACGTTTGTGCTAAAAATCCCCAATAGGCCGAGGGTGTTGCACTCCTCTGGACACCCTGCCAAGACCGTCGGCTACAGTCGAACACGAATAGGAACGCAAGACCAACGAAACGGAATGTCAAACGAATAAATCTAAACAAGCGAATGGGATACGCAGTATTACACTTAGAGAAAGCAAAGGGAGCGGATAGTGGCATGTCTGCCCACATTGAGAGAACCATACAGCCGAAGAATGCCGACCCAACAAGGACGCACCTCAACCGTGAACTTATCCAGTTCCCTGAGGGAGTCCACAACAGGACAGCAGCCATCCAGCACCGCCTTGATACGGCAGGGCTAAAGCGAAAGATAGGCAAGAACCAGGTACAGGCCATCCGCATCGTACTCACTGGTACCCATGCCAATATGGAACAGATAGAGCAGACGGGCAGACTTGATGAATGGTGTCAAGACAACCTTGACTGGCTCCGAAAGACCTATGGGGCAGATAATGTCGTTTCAGCCGTATTGCACATGGACGAGGAAACACCGCATATCCATGCCACCATCGTCCCTATCGTGCAGACAGAGCGTAAGAAGCAGAAGAAAGAGCAGACCGTTAAAAAGAGATACAGGACGAAAGCACCTGCCCCTCGTTTGTGTGCCGATGAGGTGATGAGCCGTGCCAATCTGATACGCTACCAAGACACCTACGCTGAGCAGATGGCAGCATACGGACTACAGCGTGGCATTAAAGGCTCGGAGGCGCAACATATATCCACGCATGAGTATTACCGCAGCCTTATTGCACAGGGTGAGGACTTGCAAGCGAATATCACCCAACTGCTGGAAGAACAGGAAAAGGCAAGAGAGGTGATAGCCGAGGCGGAACAGGCAAAGAAAGACCTTGCCCGCATCAAGGCAGAGGCAAAGACTGAGGAACTGAAGAACTCCGCTACGAAGACTGCCACCACTGTACTCAACGGAATGAATTCTCTTCTTGGCGGCAACAAGGTAAACCGATTAGAGAAAGAGAATGCCCAACTGCACAGGGAAGTTGAAGATTTGAATGACCAGATTGAGAGACTTCACGCCGATATGCAGAAGATTAAGGACACCCACGCAAGGGAGCTCAACCGTACCAATGAGCAGCACCAGCAGGAGGTAAGCAACTTGAAGCGCATCTTAGACAAGGCTTACAGATGGTTCCCAAGTTTCAAGCGTTTCCTCAATATGGAGCGTGAGTGTCTGCAATATGGTTTCACCGCTGAACAAACCGACAAACTGCTACACGGGCAGACCGTCAACTATAGCGGGTGGCTTCACTCCAATGAGTATAGGCGCAATGCACTTGCCAATAACGTAACGGCACAAGTGATAAGGGACGAGAAGCGAAACTTGTTCCTGCATATCAACCAGACACCTATTGCCCAATGGTTCAAGGAACAGTTTGAAATAGGAAAGAAACAGCGGAGAGGTATGAAAATGTAATCCATTTTCTATTCGACAATAGAAATAGCAGCCTACAGATAGACTGCTTTTTATGAGGGGGTATGACTTCGTGAAATCTATCTGAAAAATTACTTAGTCACCGTGAATCCTTATTCTTCAACGAATGACTTTAGTAATTGCAATAACACACTTTTACTGACAAAACCAAAAGCAGAAAGTCTTGTCCCATCGTAATCGAGAATCCTATAATATTCACCTACATCTTTGAATTCTGCATGAGCCAACGAATTGCGAAGATGGTAAAGGATGCTATTCCATGACGTTGCTTTCTTAGTCCGTTTCTCAAAGAAGAACTCTCCTTTTGGCTGCTTTCCTTTTTGATATTCGTTGAACAAGGAAATTATTTCTTTGTTGTCGCGAGGTGACATGCTCCTTCCTGTTTTCTGTATGATGTTGAGTGCTATTCCAAAATTTTGGAGTGAGTTCTTTTCCACCGCATCTTTTATTTGTTTGTCGGTTAAGGTCTTGACATCAAGTATTTCGTACTTGTAGATAAACTTATAAAAAATGAGTATGGTAGCTTCGTCTGGATATTGATAATTCTCTTTCATTTCTTGTTTGTGTTCTGCTAAAAATGTCGGTAGACAGCATCATGTATGATACCGTCTACCGTGCTGGTTTTATTTTACATATACTTTCTTCACTGTTCCATCACTTTTCTTGACAATATATACTCCCTTTTGCGGGCTAATCATTTTTTTGCCCTCTATTGTATAGTATGTTTCTGATTGAGATGGATTTTCTGTTTTTATAATATTGAGTCCTGTGGGATCATAGTCCATTTCATATATATTCCAAAAATTCTTCCAAACATCAGCATTCATGTATTTCTCTTTGCACCCAAATGGAACATATAGTTTACAGTCTAGATAAGTTTTGTTTGCAAAGCCAATAGCAGTTGGAGGGGTTGTTCCATGAACGACAATCTTTTCTAATTTGACGCAAGATGTCATATCGGGAATAGAAGATATTTTTTTACCTATTGTCAAGTCTTCCAATTCTTTGTATTCGCTTAACCTCAAAAAGGAAATATTGTCATCATTCAAATAATTACCAATTGTGATTGAGGTAAAGTTTATACAATCACCAAAAATTCCTTCACTCTTATATGGTGTATTATAAGTGGCTAATAAGGGACGACCTAAATATAATTTTGAAACATCTTTATTAAAAAGGGGTGAGTAGTAACTCCAGTGAACCCAATAGCCCATAGCTAAAGGGGTCTCAGAATCTTCAAATATAACAGATTTTACATTTCCATATGAGGTTTCATTTGGCAACTCTTCAACATCTTTAGAAAAGACTATCTCATTTAAATAAAAATAATTATCGTCAAAGTGTCCACCAGTTCCATTGTCAAATGGTGAATATTCCGGGAAACCGACTTCTGTCTCCATGCGAAAATTCCTCCTAATTTCAACTCTTTTAGCTCCTCCTAACGAACGTCTCCTTAAAAAAATACTTTGGGGTGAATATAAAAGAATAACATTGTTAAGGCCACAATTATGAAATGACAAGTATGATAATTCGTTAATTGAACCGGGTATTGTAACAGAACCCAAGGATGAACAGTTCTGAAATGCACCATCACCTATTTTTTCGAGCCCTTCATGTAATTGCACATCTGAAATCAATTTGCAATTTCTAAATGCATAATCTCCAATCTCCTTACATCCAATAGGTATATCAATAGCTTTCAGAGAAACACAGTTGTCAAAAGCTTGAGCATCTATATTGACAATGGAAGACGGAAGATTTATCGTTTCCAAATTTTTGCATTGATAGAATGCTTGCAATCCAATTTTTGTAACATTAGGGTGCAGAATCACACGTTTAATCTGTTGCAAATTGAAAAACGTTTTTGCTTTAATCTCGGAAATTGATGTCGGTATTTGGACTTCTGTAATGAGTTGATTATTGAGATACAACTTTGCCTTGTCAGAACTCCCGCCCATTGATGAGGCGTATTGAGTAACATCTCCTTTATTGTAATCTACAATGATAAAAGTGCCACCATATTCTATTTGGCACCATGTCTCTAGACTTTTAATCTCAATATGTTCCACATTGCTGCATCCTGCGAAAGCTCCTGTACCTACAATCTTTAGAGAATTGGGGACTACTACTTTTGTTATCCCTTTACAGAATCCAAAACTTTTTACGCCAATCTCTTCAACGCCCTCTTCAATAGTCAATGAGGTTATATCTGAGCAGTTATAGAAGGCTTCATCCCCTATACGAACAACTTTAAGTGTACGTCCTTGATAATGAGCCTCTGCAGGAATGACTAAATCTCCGTGTTTCTCACTCTTTGTAACTTCACATGTTTTGTCTCCTATTGATAGAATATTGAAGCAAAAGCCATTGTCTTCAAAATCATAGGCTGAAGCCTTAATGCAAGCCATGCTCATGAGCATAGTAAACAAATAGAATATTTTTTTCGTTTTCATAATCATTATTCGTTATTAATTTTATATTTCTTCAGTTGGTTTCCTTCAATAAGATTAAATACTGTATAAAAATCTGCTTCAAAGGTGGGAATATTGTATTTCTCTCCTTTAGGAGTCTTTACAATTCCAGAAATAGGGTTATGCTTAGCATCAGTAAAACCTTCAAACGTATAGCCATTTGTAAACTTTAGAATCTCTGTGCCATCTGGCATCCGAGCTGTTACTTCAAATATCTTCATAATGATTCAAGTTAAATCTGACACTTCACTTTCCAAGCTTTCGATTTCCTCCTTTAATTCTTCGATTTGAGTTTTTACATCTTGGAAAAATCCAAAATACTTCTTGCAATTATTACAATAAATTGCTTTAAATGAAATACCATCAATTTCAACATCAACGGCAGATAGTGCAGAGTTGGAATTCTCACAAAAAGGACAATCTGGGTAGTATACCATACAAGCAGAAATTTTGTGCCTATAGCAACCCGGATTCAGCAGTTAATAATGAGTTAAACGGAAAGACGTGGGTGCTCTACTTCTCGCTTATCCCAGGTACGGGCTCTCGCATTGCCTTGCATCAGGATAAGCAACTCGAGATAGCCCACGCCAAGATATATTGAGACTACCCACAACAAAAGTGAGCAGGGTACAATACACCCAATGTGGACGCTCCGGTTGCGTTTCTTCTGATGCTTTGATTTGCGAGATCTGTACCTCGAAGAAAACGTTTCGTAAACGTCCTTTTTTCCACTAAAATGTTGACCCTCCGTCCCTTTCGGGCTACTTCGAGTCGAGTGCAAAGATACAACATTTTTAGCAAATTGTGTTCGTTTCGATTTGATTTCTGCATAATCGCCCTCATTTTTCTTCCTTTTTGGCTAAAATCTTGCTGTTTTCTTGCAACTTTGGAGAATTATGACTAATTTTGCAGCGAGAATTATAAGGAAGTAATAGTATGGCAACACCAGTAAAGATTATCCCGACATTGCACGGTGAAGCCGCAAGGGCATTCATAGAACGTGCAGAGGAGCGTGAGCGCAACCCTCATCCCACTCCCATGACCCGTTTCGTATTAAATAGAAGAGAAAAAAGGGACTATTTCAAGAGGTTTCTATTCCCATCCCCTAAAACCTGCATCTGCTGAATAGCAATCTGGTTCAATTTTATGAGCCTTTCACCCTGTGGAACTCCGTCATTGATAAGCACAGCATTTATATTCTCCATATTCGACAGGCATATCAGTTCATTGATAGTGGCATAGTCACGGATATTGCCCTTCAAGTCGGGATTAGCCTCTCGCCATTGTTTAGCCGTCATGCCGAACATTGCCACATTCAATACGTCGGCTTCCTCAGCATAGATAATGCTTGCTTGTGCCGAAGTGACTTCTTCGGGAACCAGATGGCTTTTGATGGCATCCGTATGGATGCGGTAATTGATTTTGGACAGTTCTCTCTTGGCAGTCCATCCTAATAGTTTCTGCTCTTCTTCCTTTAA
>CAJOLE010000081.1 GCA_905235325.1 uncultured Prevotella sp.
ATTTACACTCTGAGCGGACAGCGCATTGAAAAGGCCGGTAAGGGCGTGTATATCGTGAATGGTAAGAAAGTCATTAAAAAGTAAATGAAGACAGCTATGAAGAAAGTATATTTTGCTCCCCAGACGGAGATTCTGGAATACATGACCGAAGAGATGATTGCCGGCAGTGGCGTCAGCAGTGATGATCCGTTCGACATTCCTTACGGAGGTATCGACATTGAGGGAGAGCTCAATCCCGAGTCGCGCATACCGTTTAGTAAGTTCATCTTCGGTGAGTAATCAACGAAGACTACATAACAAAGTAATGCCTGCCGGGGGTTTCTCTGGCAGGCTTTTTTTATGAGCCGACTTTGTTTTTTGGAAATTAGTTTGCATAATTGGAAAGAAAGGTGTATCTTTGCACTGTCGAAACAATTATGTATGATAATTGCTTGCAAGGAACTCTTAGACGACTTTGTCCAATCGCACGCCAATGCCGTTAAGCCATTCTGGTCTATGACAGATTCTTCGGAATGTGGCTCTGCCGACTGTATAAGTATAAATAACTATAGAGAAGAAGATGATGAATAAGAAAAGATGGAACAAGTGTAAGAGCAGAGTGCTGACCCAGATGCTGACGTGGCTCGGCATCGGTTCGTCGGCGCTGCTGTTTATGGCCTGCTACGGCCCGGCACCGAGGAACTACCAGCCGGAGCCTTACGACATCGGCGACGATACCGTCGAGTATGTGACGGAGGACTCGCAGGAAGTGGTGGAGCAGACTGACTCTGTGGACGTTGCCGACGAACAGCAGTGAAAGCGCGCATACCTTTTGATATGTCGAAGTGGCAAAAGTGTCGCTTCGACATTTGTTTTTTGATACTTTAACGCAGAAAGGCGGGCACGTCGGCAAAAATCTCAAGTCTCAAATCTCGTATCTCGAAAATTCTTCGTAACTTTGCAGCCGTAAAAAGAGAGAGTATTCATCATAACAAAAAAATAACAACAAAAGTATGGCAAAGTTAGATTTGACACAGTATGGCATCATCGGTTCAACCGTGATTGCCCACAATCCGTCGTATGAGTATCTCTTCGAAGAGGAGACAAAGGCTGGCTTGACTGGTTTCGACAAGGGTCAGAACACCGAGCTGGACGCTGTAAACGTGATGACCGGCATCTACACCGGCCGCTCGCCTAAGGACAAGTACATCGTGAAGGATGCCCAGAGCGAGGACAAGGTCTGGTGGACTACTGAAGAATACAAGAACGACAACCACCCCATGAGCGAGGATGTCTGGGCCAAGGTGAAGGACATCGCCATCAAGGAGCTGTCTGGCAAGGAGCTGTACGTGGTCGATGCCTTCTGCGGTGCCAACGAGGCTACGCGCCTGGCCGTGCGCTTCATCGTCGAGGTGGCCTGGCAGGCTCACTTCGTGAAGAATATGTTTATCCAGCCCACCGCTGAGGAGCTGGAGAAGTTTGAGCCGAACTTCGTCATCTACAACGCTTCGAAGGCCAAGGTTGAGAGCTACAAGGAGCTGGGCCTGAACTCAGAGACCTGCGTAGCCTTCAACACCACAAGCCGCGAGCAGGTCATCATCAACACCTGGTACGGCGGTGAGATGAAGAAGGGTAT
The DNA here is from genome assembly GCA_905235325.1 of uncultured Prevotella sp. Classification (GTDB taxonomy): domain Bacteria; phylum Bacteroidota; class Bacteroidia; order Bacteroidales; family Bacteroidaceae; genus Prevotella. Next base: position 1,616 of record CAJOLE010000081.1, read on the forward strand.
GTTCTCCATGCAGAACTACTATCTGCCCCTGCAGGGCATCGCCTCGATGCACTGCTCGGCCAACACCGATATGGAGGGTAAGAACACCGCTATCTTCTTCGGCCTCTCTGGCACGGGTAAGACCACGCTGTCTACCGACCCGAAGCGCCTGCTCATCGGCGACGACGAGCACGGCTGGGACGACGAGGGCGTGTTCAACCTCGAAGGCGGCTGCTATGCCAAGGTCATCAACCTCGACAAGGAGTCGGAGCCCGACATCTACAACGCCATCCGCCGCGATGCCCTGTTGGAGAATGTCACCGTCGACGCTGAAGGCAAGATTGACTTCGCCGACAAGAGCGTGACCGAGAACACCCGCGTGAGCTATCCCATTGAGCATATCGAAAAGATTGCCAAGAAGGTGAACGGCAAGAGCGCCGGCCCCGACGCAGAGAATGTCATCTTCCTCTCGGCAGATGCCTTCGGCGTGCTGCCTCCCGTGAGCATCCTGACCCCGGAGCAGACGAAGTACTACTTCCTCTCGGGCTTCACCGCCAAGCTGGCCGGTACGGAGCGCGGCATCACCGAGCCTACGCCCACGTTCAGTGCTTGCTTCGGCCAGGCCTTCCTTGAGCTGCATCCCACGAAGTATGCTGAGGAGCTTGTGAAGAAGATGGAGAAGAGCGGTGCCAAGGCTTACCTGGTGAACACTGGTTGGAACGGTACAGGCAAGCGCATCAGCATCAAGGATACGCGCGGCATCATCGACGCCATCCTGGGCGGTGCCATCCTGAAGGCTCCCACGAAGAAGATTCCTTACTTCGACTTTGAGGTTCCTACACAGCTCGACGGCGTGGCCTGGGGCATTCTCGACCCGCGCGACACCTATCAGAACCGCAATGAGTGGGAAGAGAAGGCCAAGGATCTGGCTGCCCGCTTCATCAAGAACTTCAAGAAGTACGAGGGCAACGAGGCCGGTAAGGCTCTGGTCGCCGCCGGACCGAAGCTTTAAGAAGTGAAGAGTGAGAAGTTAAAAGTGATAAGTGAGAAGTTGGCCGTTCCGGAAAGGTTCGGCCAACTTTCATTTTGATATAAGTCAAAAAGCAGGGCGATATCCACAGAAACTTTCCGTTTCTCGCCTCAGTCTCCTCGCTTCTTTGTATCTTTGTACTCAGTAGTCGTGAGACTACGTCGTTATTCATTAGGTTAATAGTTAATAGATTAAGGTAAAGATTATGTTATTAGATTTTCAAACAACGGTTATGTTGGTTGTAGTGGCTATGACAACGTTGCTATGCGTAGTCACGCTGACAAAGACAAACATCCGTTAGAAAGAGTGCGGGGTGAGTGATTCATACCGCGCTCTTTTTTTTGTTGGTAAACCTAAAACAAACTTAAAAACACGTATTTTATCCTATATTTATAGAATAATCGGGCGAAAATGAGCGTTATTTTGGGAAAAGTGCGTAACTTTGCAGCCAAATTTGTAATTGAATATTCGATGAAAAGAGTTTTCCAGGTTATCTGCGGGTTGCTTGCTGCCAGTTGGCTGTTGGCGTCGTGTCTGAATTCAAGCGATAATGAGACGACGCTCTACGACGACATGGCGGTAACTTCCTTTAAGTTAGGAACCCTCAACATGTATCTGCATTCTACTACAACAGCCGGAAAAGATACCGTCTACAAGTCCACCTATGCCGGGGATACTTACAATATGAGCATCGACCAGCTGAACCATCGGATTTACAATACCGACTCGCTGCCCTATGGCATCGATTGCGCCCATATCGTCTGTAATGTCACGACGAGAAACAACGGTGTGGTCTATGTGAAGTCGATGATTAGCGACACGCTCGTCTACTTCCGGTCAGGGACGGATTCCATCGACTTTACGCAGCCCCGCGTGTTCCGCGTCTTCGCCACCGACGGTTCCGGCAGCCGTGATTACACGGTGACGCTGAATGTGCGCAAGCAGGAGGCTGGTAAGATGCTGTGGACTCAGATGGCTTCCGGCACTCAGATGCCTGAAACGTACAACGCCGGCTGGGAGTTTTCCGTCAGTCCAGATGGGCGCGGCATTGTTGCCAGCAACGACCACTGGGCAACCACAGCCGAGGAGCCCGTCAACGGCGACGACATCATGCTGCTTCCGGTCCGAAACTATAGCTCCACGTGCTGGAACCTGAATAAGGGTATCGTGTACGCCCTGATGATAGGCGACAACGACCTCGTCAGTGAGTCGGTCGTCGTCTGGCGTCGTCTGATAGACAGCAATCAACCCACGGAGTGGACATATATGCCTCGTGACGAGGAAAACAGCTACTACCTGCCCAAGGGGCAGAAATACTGGCTGCTGCCTTATACTGAGGGCAGCGTGCTCGCTGTCGACGGCAATGGCAAGATATACCAGAGCCGTGACCAGGGCATCACCTGGAAGACTACGTCACGTTTGGTCAGTCCGGTGAGCAAGGTGGTCGCTGCGGCTACTGACGGCGACGGCGGCCTCTGGCTCTTGGAGAGCGAGACGGGTGTTGTGTGGTTTGGAAAACAGACAAAGTGAGCCTATGCGTCGTGTGCTGGTCGTTGTTCTGTTGCTGACGGGTGTCCTTGCCATAAGGGCACAGGAGGACCCAGAGTACAGGATGGAGATTGGCGGCGGCATAGGCTTGGTCAACTATCTGGGCGACTACAACGGCAACCTGCTGAAGAACCAGCAGGGCATGGGGAGCCTGGTGGTGAAATACCGTTCGAACCCGCGTATGTCGTGGGTGCTCAATGTTGGCTATGGCAAGTTGAAGGGAAACCTGTCCGACGAGCAGACTTGGTACCCGGAGGCCGAGCAGCTGCCGCAGTCGTTCAGTAACGCGCTGATAGATGGCAGTGTGCGCTTCGAGTACAACTTCTGGGCTTATGGCACCGGACGTGAATACCGCGGCGCGAAGCCGGTGGCCCCCTTCATCGCCTTCGGACTGGGCATCTGCCATGCGAACACTCCCGAGGAGGGCGTGCTGGCCATGAACGTGCCGCTGGGCTTTGGCGTAAAATACAAGTTACGCGACAGGCTGAACCTGACAGCCGAATGGCGTATGCACTTCACGGGCAGCGACAAGCTCGACGGCGTGGCCGACCCTTACGGCATCAAGAGCTCCGGGCTGTTCAAGAATACTGACTGCTACGGCGCTTTGCAGGTCTCGCTGACCTACGATATATGGGCAAAATGTAAAACATGTAATAATGACAGAGATTGACCAGACATTGGATATGACACGTATTCCCGAGCACATTGCCATCATCATGGACGGCAACGGGCGCTGGGCTACCGACCGTGGCCTGGACCGCACCTTCGGTCACAAGGCGGGCCTCGATACGGTGAAGAAAATCACGGCAGAGTGCGCACGGCTCGGCGTGAAGTATCTGACGCTATATACCTTCTCTACAGAGAACTGGAACCGCCCCGCCTACGAGATTGAGGCGCTGATGGGGCTGGTGCTCAGCTTCATCGAGATGGAGCTCTTTACCGACAACAACGTGAAGTTCCGACTCATCGGCGACAGGAAGCGGCTGCCTGACAGCGTGCAGGAGAAAATCCGATATATGGAGGAACTGACAGGCAAGAACGACGGCATGACGATGGTGGTGGCCATGAGCTACTCAAGCCGCTGGGAGATTACTGAGGCCGTGCGTCAGATCGTTGCCGAGGCCAACGACACGGCGTCGCCCGCAGACATCACCGAGGACTTCATCAGCCGGCACCTCTGCACCAATTTCATGCCCGACCCTGACCTGCTCATCCGCACGGGTGGCGAGCTGCGCATCTCCAACTACCTGCTCTGGCAGATAGCCTATTCGGAGCTGTACTTCTGCGACACCTACTGGCCCGACTTCGACGAGACGCGGCTGCACAAGGCCATCATCGACTATCAGGGACGCCAGCGCCGCTTCGGCAAGACGGAGGCACAAGTGGAAAACGAACAATAACACAATGAGATATATAAAGAAAATTGTCGTCGTGCTGGCTGTGCTGCTAAGCAACTGCCTTCAGACGAACGCACAGGAAAAGATTGTCAACCCGGACATTTCGTATGCCGGAACGCCCCGCACCTGCGAGATTGGCGGACTGGCTGTCGAGGGCATCGAGGGCTACGAGGACTACGTGCTCACGAACCTGTCCGGACTGTCGGTGGGGCAGGAGATCGAGGTGCCCGGACAGGAGATTACCGAGGCCGTGAAGCGCTACTGGCGCCACGGGCTCTTCTCGCGTGTGAAGATTACGGCCGACTCTATCGTAGGCTCAAAGATATACCTCCGCATACACCTGGCACTGAGGCCCCGCGTCAGCGAAATCAACTATAACGGCCTGAAGAAGTCGGAGCGCGAGGACATGGAGGCCAAGCTCGGCATCATGAAGAATGCGCAGATAACGCCAAACATGATTGACCGCGCCAAGATCCTGGCTAAGAGGTACTTCGACGCGAAGGGCTACAAGAACGCCGAGATTGAGATTCTGCAGCGCGACGACATCGCGGGCAAGAATCAGGTCATTCTGGATGTCAACGTCGACAAGAAGGCCAAGATGAAGGTGCGCAACCTGATATTCGAAGGCAACGAGAACCTGAAAGCCGGCAAGATTAAGGGTTCGCTCTTTACCAAGGGTGCCTTCGGCAAGATCCACGAGGCAGGCAAGTTCTCGACGTTCCTGAAGGCCAAGAAGTTTACTGACGAGCGCTACAAGGAAGCCAAGGAGGCCCTTGTCGACAAGTATAACGAGCTGGGCTATCGCGACATGACCATCCTCGAGGACTCCGTCTGGAACGAGGACGAGAAGCACGTCAACGTGCTGGTGCGCGTAGAGGAGGGACAGAAATACTACCTGCGCAACATCACGTGGGTGGGCAACACCGTCCTGCCTTCTGACAAGCTCGACGAGTTGCTCGGCATGAAGAAGGGCGACGTCTACAACCAGCGACTGATGCAGAAGCGACTCACCGAAGATGAGGACGCCGTCGGCAACTTCTACTGGAACAACGGCTACCTCTTCTACAACCTGCAGCCCACGGAGGTCAACGTCGTCGCCGACTCCGTCGACCTCGAGATGCGTATCTGGGAGGGCACGCAGGCTCACCTGAGCCATGTGCGCATCTATGGTAACGACCGCCTGTATGAGGAGGTTGTGCGCCGTGAACTGCGTACCAAGCCTGGCGACCTCTTCTCGAAAGAAGCCTTGATGCGCTCGGCCCGCGACCTGGCCTCGATGGGACACTTCGACCCCGAGAAGGTGAACCCCGACGTGAAGCCTAATCCGGATGACGGGTCGGTGGACATCAACTGGGAGCTGGAGCAGAAGTCGAACGACCAGATTGAGTTCTCGCTCGGTTGGGGACAGACGGGCGTTATCGGCCGTATCGGCCTGAAGCTGAACAACTTCTCGATGCGCAACCTCTTCGGGCGCAACAAGATGCACCGCGGCATCATGCCCATCGGCGACGGCGAGCAGCTCGGCATCAACTTCCAGACCAACGGCTCGTACTACAGCCAGATTTCTACCAGCTACTCCACAGGATGGTTCGGCAACAAACGGCCCAACTCCCTCTCTGTCAGCTTGTTCTACTCCAAGCAGTCGGATGTGTCGAGCTATTACCGTAACAACGCACTCTACAACAGCCTCTACGGCTACGGCTACGGTTACGGCTACGGCTACGGTATGTACAATGACTATGCCTACAACTATGAGTCGATGCTCGACGACGACAAGAATATCCAGATGTTCGGAGCCTCCGTCGGCTGGGGAAAGCGACTGCGCTGGCCCGACGACTACTTCCAGTTCATGGCAACCCTGGGCTACACACGCTATATGCTGCGTGACTGGAACTACTTCTATATTGCCAATGGCAACTGTAACAACCTGAACCTCGGACTGACGCTTTCGCGTATGTCGACCGACAACCAGCTCTTCCCGCGCCGCGGTTCGGAGTTCATGCTCTCGCTGACCATGACCCCGCCCTGGTCGCTCTTCGACGGCAAGGACTATGCCAATCTGGCGCTCAATCCCAACTCTTCCAGCTACGAGGATGAGCTGCAGGACATGTACCGATGGATTGAGTACCACAAGTGGAAGTTCAAGTCACGCACCTTCACCGCCCTCTCCAGTGCCCAGAAGTGCTTCGTGCTGATGACACGTGTCGAACTCGGTATCCTCGGCTACTACAACAAAGACAAGAAGTCGCCCTTCGAGACTTTCTATGTCGGTGGCGACGGTATGAGCGGCTATTCTTACAGCTATGCTGAAGAGACCATCGGAATGCGTGGCTACGACAACGGCTCTATCTCCACATCGTCGGCCTACACAGAGTCTTCCGGCCGGCGCACGTCGAACAATGCCTACGCCTACGACCGCTTCACGCTCGAGCTGCGCTACCCCTTCTTGTTGGGCAACACGACGATCTACGGCCTCGGATTCCTTGAGAGCGGTAACGCCTGGGCCGACATCAAGAAGTTCAATCCCTTCAACATGAAACGCTCGGCCGGTGTCGGTGTACGCATCTTCCTGCCTATGGTCGGCCTGATGGGTATTGACTGGGCCTACGGTTTCGACAAGGTCTATACCAATGGCGGCTGGACCCGTGGCGGCAGCAACTTCCACTTCATCCTCGGACAAGAGTTCTAAGAATTGAGATTTGATAACTGACAATTGAGCATTATGAAGAAAATCCTATTTATCCTTTCCCTGTGTGTGTCGGCCCTGTCGATGCAAGCACAGAAGTTCGCGTTAGTGGATATGGAATATATCCTGAATAACATTCCCGCCTACGAGCGTGCCAACGAGCAACTCACGCAAGTGTCGAAGAAGTGGCAGGCCGAGGTCGACGCCCTCACTACCGAGGCGCAGACCATGTATAAGAACTACCAGAACGAGGTAGTTTTCCTCTCGGCCGAGCAGAAGAAGGCCAAGCAGGATGCCATCGTCGAAAAGGAGAAGCAAGCCTCCGAGCTGAAACGCAAGTACTTCGGCCCCGAGGGTGAACTCTTCAAGAAGCGCACCTCGCTGATGACGCCCATACAGGACGAGATATACAATGCCATCAAGGACATCAGCGAACTGCGCGGCTACCAGCTCGTGCTCGACCGTGCCAGCGACACCGGCATCATCTTCGGCTCGCCCAAGATCGACATCTCCAGGGAAGTGCTCGGGAAACTCGGCTACAGCAATTAAGCCGTCATGCAGCCTCGCTGCCTCGCAGCCTCGCAGCCTCGCAGCCTCGAAACCTCGAAACTTCGAAACTTCGAAACCTCGAAACCTCAAGAAAACGACAAAACAAAATAAACGACAACAACAACAACAATGATGAAAAAACTTATCCTTTGCGCCATCTGCGCAATCTGCGGCTTCACCGCCGCCAACGCCCAGGCCAAGTTCGGCCACGTCAACACACAGGAGATCATCCAGGCCATGCCCGAATACAACAAGGCAAAGACCGAGATTGAGGCTCTGACCAGCCAGTATGAGGCTGACCTGAAGTCGATGCAGGATGAACTGCAGAAGAAGAGCGACGCCTTCGACAAGGAGCAGGCCACACTGCCCGACAACATCAAGCAGCGCCGCCAGCAGGAACTGCAGGACATGTACACCAAGATTCAGCAGAGCTTCCAGGACAACCAGCAGGCCCTGGCCAAGGCCCAGCAGGAGAAGATGCAGGCCATCACCACCAAGGTGCTCGACGCCATCAAGCAGGTGGGCCAGGCCGGCGGCTACGTCTACGTCATGGAGATGGGAGCCGGCATCCCCTACATCTCGACGACCCTCTCAACCGACGTCACCGCTCAGGTGAAGCAGAAACTCGGGTTGAAGTAGCGTCTGTTCCAGCCGTTTCGGCTACCTTTCCGGTGTCGGACATGACTGGTTCTTTCTGGTATCACATACATACGCTATCGACGGCAACAAGTTGACGTGGTGGAATCAGGATAATCCCACCGTCGGCTACGTACAGGATTTCTCACTCGAGAACGACGTGCTGACGCGCAGACCGCTTTCCACCACCGACGGTACACCCGTGCTCGACACCGCAGAGAGCGTCTTCAAGCGCATCCAGAACGACTACTCGTCTGTTCTCAAGGACAATACTATCGTTGGTCTGTGGGCTACAACCCCGAGAGATGAGAAGTGAGCACCGGTGCTCGCTTCTCATCTCTCATTTTTTCCTACACCTGCCCGCTCCCTATAGGGGCGCCTGCTCTGCAAGAATCATACCGTCGAAGAGGTTGATGGTGCGGGTGGCGTAGGAGGCGTCGCGCTGTGAGTGGGTCACCATGACGACGGTTGTGCCCTCCATATTCAGCTGGGTGAGCAGCTGCATCACCTCGAGACCGTTCTTCGAGTCGAGGTTACCCGTCGGCTCGTCGGCGAGGATGAGCTTGGGGTTCATCACCACGGCACGGGCAATGGCCACGCGCTGCTGCTGTCCGCCGGAGAGCTGCTGGGGGAAGTGGTGGGCGCGGTGGCTGATGGCCATGCGGCGCAGCACCTCCTCCAC
>CAJOLE010000082.1 GCA_905235325.1 uncultured Prevotella sp.
CCGAAGACACCTTCCGCACCCTCACCGCCCACTTCCTGCGTGTGCGCTACGGCAACTTCCCCGCCACCCGCCCCCTCTACGACGAGGTGGCACAATTAGGAAAGGAGGTGTCCCGTGAGCCGTAAGTTCTGGCTGTTCATCGTTGCCTTGCTGGCACTGATGCTCGTCTTGGAGTACCAGATGCCGCGCCGCTTCCAGTGGCAGCCTACCTTTGCCCACGCCGACCGTCAGCCCTTTGGCTGCTACGTCTTCGACAGCGTGCTTGCCGCCGCCATGCCCCGTGGCTACACCGTCTGCCGCAAGTCGCTGCCGCAGCTGGCTTTGGAGAAGTCGTCGCCGCGCTCCATCATCATACTCCAGGCCAGCTATCTGGGACAGGACGTTAACATCGACACCCTCCTGGCTTTGGCTGCCCGCGGCAACCGCATCCTTTATGCCCACTCGTTTTTCGCCGACGAACTCTGCGATACGCTGAACATCCACTGTAACCCGAGAACCTTCTTCGACGCCAACAACTTCCTGAAGAGCATCAGTCCTGCAATCACGCGCGACAGCATCTTCTGGGTTGGCGACGCTGCCCTATATAAGCCCTCTGTCACCTGCGTCTATCCACAGTTCATCAATTCCAGCTTCATCGACACAATCACTGCCGTCCCATTAGCAAAGATCCACAACTGGGAAGATATGGAATTCGCGGAGGAGCACGTCAGCAGTGACAGTTCCTACATGAAGGCCGATTCGGTGGTAGTCAAGGTGGCCGACGTCGTGGCCCTCAGCTATCCTGTCGGCCGTGGCGAACTGATTCTCGTCACCACGCCGCTGCTGCTGACCAACTACGGCGTGCTCAATTATCCGGCCTACGTCCACCGCCTGATGAACCGCCTGAAGGACCTGCCCGTCGTGCGCACCGAAGCCTATATGCCAAACTACAACGTGGCCGAGACATCACCCTTCCGCGAACTGCTGAAGCGGCCGCCCCTGCGCTGGGCCCTCTACCTCGTGCTGCTCGGCATCGTGCTGCTGATGGGCTTCGGTGCCCGCCGCCGTCAGCGCGCCATCCCCGTCGAGGCTCCGCCCCACAACTATCAGCTCGACTTCATCCGCCACATCGGCACCCTCCAGTATCTCAAATCCCATAAATCCCACAATCCCCACAATCCCCACAATGCCCATAATCCCCATAACCCCCAATAACATGGAAAAAGAAGAAAGAACAACCGCCGACCTCACTGCCTTCGCCGAGAAGGTCCAGATGCTGCGCCAGTCAATCGGCCAGGTCATCGTCGGCCAGGAAGCTAACGTCGAGCTGCTGCTGACGGCCATCCTCGCCGGAGGCCACGTGCTGATTGAGGGCGTGCCCGGCGTGGCCAAGACGCTGCTGGCCAAGCTCACTGCCCGCCTCATCGACGCCAAGTTCAGCCGCGTGCAGTTCACGCCTGACCTCATGCCCAGCGACGTGCTCGGCACCAGCGTGTTTAACATGAAGACGCAGGAGTTCCAGTTCCACGCCGGCCCGGTGTTTGCCGATGTCGTGCTCGTCGACGAGGTGAACCGTGCCCCGGCCAAGACGCAGGCCGCCCTCTTCGAGGTGATGGAGGAGCGGCAGGCCACCATCGACGGCACCACTCACCCCATGTCGCCGCTCTACACCATACTGGCCACGCAGAACCCCGTGGAGCAGGAGGGCACGTACAAGCTGCCCGAGGCCCAGACCGACCGCTTCCTGATGAAACTCACCATAGACTATCCTACGGCCGAGGAGGAGCTGCGCATCCTGCAGCGCCACCATCAGAACGCCGCGTTCACCGACCTCAGCCGCGTGCAGCCCGTCATCACCAAGGACGAGCTGCTCCAGCTGCGCAGCCTGCTCAGCGAGGTCTATGCCGAACAGTCGCTGCTGCAGTATGTCGTCGACATCGTCCAGCAGACGCGCAAGAGCCGCGTCGTCTACCTCGGCGCCTCGCCGCGTGCCTCGGTGGCCATCCTGCAGTCGGCCAAGGCTTACGCCCTGCTCCAGGGCCGCGACTTCCTGACGCCCGACGACGTGAAGCAGGTGGTGCCCGCCGTCCTCCAGCACCGCCTCGTGCTCACCGCCGAGGCCGAGATGGAGGGCTATACGCCCCAGAAGGTAGCCCTCCGTCTGCTCGACAAGGTGGAGGTGCCCAAGTAATTGTTCCGTTTGCTGCAACAGTGTTGCAGCATAGAATGACTGCCCATGTTCCTGCGCCGCCGCTTCTACCTCCTGCTGCTTGCCGTCGCCGTCGTCACCGGTCTCGGCTATGCCTGCGCCCCCCTGTTCACCATGGGGCGACTGCTTGCGTTGCTGCTGCTCGTGGCCACCGTTGCCGACGCCGCCCTGCTCTGGTACCGACGTGCCGTCACCGCCGCGCGCCGACTCAGCACCCGCTTCAGCAATGGCGACGACAACCCCGTCACCATCCAGGTTGAGAGCACCTACCCCTTCCCCGTCCGCATCGAGGTCATCGACGAGCTGCCCTTCCAGTTCCAGCGCCGCGACTTCCGTTGGCAGTGCAGCGGCGTCGCCGCTGCCCCCGTCAGCTTCACCTACACCCTCCGCCCGACGCGCCGCGGCATCTACGCCTTCGGCCACGTCCTCGTCTTCGCCTCCACCCGCCTCGGCCTCGTCGAGCGACGCTACCGCTGCGCCTCGCCCTGCGACGTCAGCGTCTACCCGTCGTTCCAGCGACTGCACCAGTATGAGCTGATGGCCGTCAGCCAGAACCTGCAGCAACCGGGCATCAAGCGCATACGCCGCATAGGCCGCAACACCGAGTTTGAGCACATACGCGACTACCTGCGTGGCGACGACTACCGCACCGTGAACTGGCGGGCCACCGCCCGGACGGGCCGCCCGATGGTCAACGTCTACCAGGACGAGCGGTCGCAGCAGGTCTTTTGCGTGGTCGACAAGGGCCGCGTCATGCAGCAGGCTTTTGAGCGTATGACCCTCCTCGACTATGCCATCAACGCCTCGCTGGCACTCAGCTACGTTGCCATGCGCAAGGAGGACCGCGCCGGACTCATTACCTTTAACGATAACCTTGAAACCTTCGTGGCCGCCGACCGCCGGCCCGGCCATATCAACAAGCTGATGGAGACGCTCTGCGCCGAACAGACCAACTTCGAGGAGACCGACTTCTCGGCTCTCTCAGTGGGCATCGGTCGCCACGTCAGCAAGCACTCGCTGCTGATTCTCTTCACCAACTTCATGGGGCTCGTCTCACTGCAGCGACAACTGCCGTTCCTCCTGCAGATAGCCCGTCGCCACCGCCTGCTCGTCGTCTTCTTCGACGACGTGGAGCTGCAGCAGTTTGTCGCTTCTCCTGCAACTACTGCAGAAGAACGCTGTCAGCACGAAGTGGCCGGGAAGTTCATGGCCGAGAAGCAGCTCGTCGCCGCCACCCTCCGCCAGTACGGCATCCTCTCGCTCCTCACCACCCCCCAGGCCCTCTCCGTCGATGTCATCAACAAGTATCTGGCTGTAAGGTCCGTCTGACTTGCATGACTCAGACGTCAAGCGGGATAGACCCGACAAGTCTATCCGCTGCCCGTGCGCGACAGACTGCACGTGACAGCCGAAGGAAAGCTTGTCAAGGGTGTCGAGGTGGTGTCGATGAGTGGTGGTAACAGAAGACGGCACACAGAGCCGCAAGATACTGAAAGTAGAATAACTCATCTTGCGCTACAAACAACCGAAATAGCCGCCCCGGGAAAGGACGGCTATTTCGGTTTGTCTGTCAGATGACCAACAGCAATATCACTTGTGACAAGGTCAAAATGCTGGAAAGTATTGTCTTGTTGTTTCTGGTTTTAGGGTGTCACGGTGTCACAACGCCGATGGGCAGAGGGGGTGCAGCCTGTTTCGGCGGGTGACACGGGTGACACGAGGGTGACACGCTGGCAGGCTGACAGAAAGGCAGAGATGGGGGCGGTTTTAGCAGGGCCAGCGGCCTCTGTGGGGTGGCGGCTCGCGGGTAAATTCTCGAGAGAATCTGAACGAAAGGCGGCGCCTTTTGGGTGATTCGGCGGCGTTTGGCGGCGGATTCTCGAGAGAATGTGGCTGCGGAGTGGCACGGTTTTTGCTGCCGGTACGTGGACTGAGGCAAGCGAGAATGCCTTTATGTATTAACTAACCGACAATCTATGAAAGAGCAATTGAGAGTATTGATGAAGTACCGCTACCGCAGTGAGTGGCGGGAGAAGTTTGTAACGCTGGACAGTGTGGCCGAATGGACACGTGCGGGCAAGTATGGGCAGCGGGTGGAGGCCGTCCGCGGCGGCGCTTTGGCGGCGACGGAGGGCGGCATGGCCTGCGGGCCTGCGGCGGCTGAGTACTTGCCGCTGGTCTGCCCGTCGGTGGGGCCGTCTGATAGCTATACGGGGCTGGTGCTGCTGTCGCTGCGCGTGGGGCAGGGCGTGGAGGTGCTCGAGCGGTTGCGCCGGCAGGTGAATCTCTGGCCGCAGGTGCTGCTGTCGTTCGTCGGCTCGGGCGGGCAGTCGCTGAAGGTGCTGATTCCCTACCGGCTGACGGGCGGCGGGCTGCCGACGGCTGAGGGGCGGGTGACGCTGTTCAGGCGCTATGCCTACAAGCGTGCTGCGGAGTACGTGTGCGGCTCGACGGGATTCTGCGCCGAGGAGGTGGCCCCCGACGGCACGGAGCACTTCCGCGTGTCGGCCGACGCCGCGGTGTACTACAACCCGCAGGCGATGGCCATCGAGATGGATCAGCCGACGGAGCCGCTGGCGGAGCTGACGACATCGGCGGCCGGGGTGGCTGCCACGGTGAAGCTCGACACGGAGGTGCTGCCGGGCTACACGCGGCGCGAGATGGACATCACGAAGTTCAACTTCGTCTGCCGCAACCTGTCGTTCGACCGGCTGACGGAGCCTGAGTTGCACCTGATGCGGCTGGCCACGGAGTGCCGGCTGTCGGGCATCGACGCTGAGCTGGCCATCCAGCTGACGACCGACATGGCCGACTTCCGCGACAAGGACACGCTCGTGCGCACGACGTTCGCCAACGCCTACGGCGACCACCCCCTGGGCGTGAGGAATCCCGTGGAGAAGTCGACGATGCACCAGCTGCTGTTGGAGGAGTTCCTGCGTCGCCGCTATATGTTCCGCCGCAACAGCGTGACGGGCGAGGTGGAGTATCAGGAGAAGTACCGCTACGAGCTGTGGTGGAAACCGCTGACCGAGGAGGCGCGCAACGACATCAACAACGCGGCCATCCGCGAGGGCATCAAGGTGTGGCCGCAGGACATGGAGCGCATACTCGTCTCGGAGCATACGGAGCAGTACGACCCCGTGCGCCGCTGGCTGTCGGCACTGCCCCGCTGGGACGGGCGCGACCGTCTGGGCGAGCTGGCCGGCCGCGTCAGGACGCTGACGCCGGGGTGGGCCGACAACTTCCGCGTCTGGATGCGCTCGATGGTGAGCCAGTGGCGCGCCGGCCGCGACGCCATGTACGGTGCGCAGATGGTGCTGATGCTCGTCGGCAGCCAGGGCACGCGGAAGTCGACGTTCATGCGGATGCTGCTGCCGCCGGAGCTGTCGCCGTTCTACATCGACCGTATCGACTTTGCCAACAGGAAGGAGGCACTCAGGGCTCTGCACCGGTTCCTGCTCATCAACATCGACGAGTACGACCAGGTGTCGAAGGCGCAGACGGCCTTCCTGAAGCATCTCATCCAGCGCACCGACGTGAAGGAGCGCAAGATGTACTCCACCGTCTTCGAGCAGCAGCAGCGCTACGCCGCCTTCTGTGCCACCACCAACTCGCTGGCGCCGCTGAAGGACGAGTCGGGGTCGCGCCGCTACATGGTGGTCGAGGTGAGCGGCGTGATCGACACCGACACCCAGGGCGAGCGTGCGATAGACTACCGCCAGCTCTACGCCCAGATTGTCAGCGAGATTGAGCAGGGCGAGGCGTATGCCTTCACGGGCGAGCGCGAGCGGCTGATCGTGGAGCAGAACGCCGACTACTACGAGACCCCCGGCGTGGTGAGCCTGTTCGAGGACCTGTTCCGCAGTCCGCAGGCGGGCGACGAGGTCAGGCTGATGAGCCCCACGGAGATACTGACGCATATCAAGGAAGCGAAGAAGACGAATGTGGTGACGCAGGCAAATGCCACGATGATAGGCAGTTACCTCCATCGGCACGGCTATGCGAGGGGCAAGGGACGCCAGCGTCGCTGCTATGCGGTCGCACTGTCGGGCGTGACACCCTCGTGACACCCGTGTCACCCTCCGAAACAGGGTGTACGCCCTTTGTACATCGGGGTTGTGACACCCTGACACCCTCAAACACAAAAAAACAACGGAAACGATGAAATACGAAATCAAGCAAGAGACGAAGCCGACGCTCAAGACGTTCGGCAAGTACAAGGCCGTGACGGTGCATACAGACACCGTCGACACGAGCCAGATACTGAAAGAAGTGTGTGAGAACAACCCCATCAGCGAGGGAGCCGTCGTCGCCGTGGCGATGCGGCTCTCCGAGGTCATCAGCCGCCACCTGCGCCGTGGCGACCGTGTGCGGCTCGACGACTGGGGGCTGATGAAGCTGGAGATAGAGAGCGACAAGGTGGACCGTCCGGAGGACTTCCGTGCGGGGAAGCACATCCGCGGCGTCCGCCTGCACTTCCTGCCTGAGAGCAGTAAAGGCAAACCCGAACTGTATCAGGACATGACGTATGAGCGGGCAAAATAATTAAATTTGGAAAAAAATAACTAAAAACTTGGTGGTTATGTAAAAAAGTAGTAACTTTGCACCCGCTTTTCGTGGCCCCTGGCCCGGAGCACAATGTCAAACAATTAAAAAATTTAAAGCAAAGAAAAATGATTATTGTACCAGTAAAAGAAGGCGAGAACATCGAGAAGGCCCTCAAGAAGTTCAAGAGAAAGTATGAAAAGACAGGTGTCGTGAAAGAGCTGCGTCGACGTCAGCAGTTCGACAAACCGTCTGTTCTGAAGCGCCTGAAGATGGAGCACGCCATTTACGTACAGCAGCTCCGCGCCACTGAGGAATAAAAAAATCCTAAAAAAATTTGGTGGATTGATTTTTTTTCCGTAAATTCGTTGCCGAAAATCGTGAGTAAGCGAGTGCCGTGATGAAGCGTGCTTCATAAGTGGCCGAGCGTGAACGATTTATCTAAAGATAGAAAGGTAACGTTTATGATAGTCGACCAGTTTCTGAATTATCTGCGCTATGAGCGGAACAGGAGTCCGCTGACGGTGCAGTGGTACGAAGAGAGTCTACGCGACTTCGAGACGTACATTCAGGAAGTGGACGATTGTCTTTCGTTGCTGACGGTCGATGCTGACCTGATCAGGGGCTGGATGGAGCACCGGATGGACGAGGGTAAAAAGCCCGCCACGGTGAACCGTGGACTGAGTGCTGTCAGGACGTTCTACCGTTATGCCCTGTCGCGGCAACTCGTCGGGAAAGACCCTGCCTGTGGGATTACGGGCCCCAAGAACCCAAAGCCGCTGCCGCACTTCGTGCGCGAGGCAGAGATGGACAGACTGTTCGACGAGAGTCTGGAAGGGAACGAATATAATAATGTACGTGCGCGTACCATATTATTATTATTCTATGAGACGGGAATCCGCCTGGCAGAACTGGTAGGTCTCGACGATGCTGACATCGACCTCGTGGCCATGCAGCTGAAGGTGACGGGAAAGCGCGACAAGCAGCGCATCATCCCGTTCGGCGAAGAGCTGGCGCAGGCACTGGCTGACTATATGGCGCGTCGCGACCAGGAAGTGCCGAAACGGTCGGGGGCTCTGCTGCTGACCGGGGATGGCGAGCGGATGAGCAGAGGCCAGGTGCAGTACCTGGTGAAGAAGCACCTCTCTGAGGTTACGACGCAGAAGAAGCGCTCACCCCACGTGCTCAGGCACAGCTTTGCAACGGCCATGCTGAACAACGGCGCCGGACTTGAGAGCGTGAAGAAACTGCTGGGGCATGAAAGCCTGAACACAACAGAGATTTACACGCACACCACGTTCGAGCAACTGAAGCGAGTTTACAACGAAGCCCACCCAAGGGCATAACCTTATTTATAAACTATTAAAAAATAGGAGGTAACTATGGAAATTAAGATTCAGTCGATTCACTTCGACGCCACCGAGAAGTTAGAGGCGTTCATCGAGAAGAAGGTCGCCAAGTTGGAAAAATCATTTGAAGACATACAGAAAGTAGAGGTGCAGTTGAAAGTCGTGAAGCCTGCTACCGCCCAGAACAAGGAAGCAAGCCTTTCTGTGGTCGTGCCGGGAAGCACTCTGTTCGTGGAGAAGACAAGCGACACTTTCGAGGAAAGTATTGACCTTTGCGTCGACTCCATGAGGGCTCAACTTCAGAAATTCAAGGAAAAATTGAGAAATCACTAAAAAAAACTCCGAAAAGTTTTGGTAATTCAAAAATAAGTCGTAACTTTGCAGCCGTTTTCCGACAGGTCGTAAATCTGAAACAGAGAGCGGCTGCTTTGAGAAGCCTCTTTAGCTCAGTTGGCCAGAGCACGTGATTTGTAATCTCGGGGTCGTTGGTTCGAATCCGACAAGAGGCTCAAGAAGAATCGGAGGGTAGGCGGCAGCCAATTATCCTCAAGCTCGAAAGGGAGGAAGACAACAGGCGAAAGTCTGATTTGGGTGGATACCAGAGTGGCCAAATGGGGCAGACTGTAAATCTGCTGGTTTTTACCTTCGGTGGTTCGAATCCATCTCCACCCACTCTCAAGAGGTGTTTTTGCGGAAATAGCTCAGTTGATAGAGCACTAGCCTTCCAAGCTGGGGGTCGCGGGTTTGAGCCCCGTTTTCCGCTCTATTAACATGCTGTAATAGCTCAGTGGTAGAGCACTTCCTTGGTAAGGAAGAGGTCCTGAGTTCAACTCTCAGTTACAGCTCTCTTAGAGAGACTGGAGGAGGAGCAAAACATTAAGTATTCAAATAAATAAATTAATAAAACAACAAAACAATGGCAAAAGAACAATTTGTGCGCACCAAACCGCACGTGAACATTGGTACTATCGGTCACGTTGACCATGGTAAGACAACTCTGACTGCTGCTATCACGACCGTACTGGCCAAGCAGGGTCTTTCTGAGGTGAAGTCGTTCGACCAGATTGACAACGCTCCTGAGGAGAAAGAGCGTGGTATCACCATCAACACCGCTCACGTTGAGTATGAGACTAAGCTGCGTCACTATGCTCACGTCGACTGCCCGGGACACGCTGACTATGTGAAGAACATGGTAACTGGTGCTGCTCAGATGGATGGTGCTATCCTCGTGGTTGCCGCTACCGACGGTCCTATGCCTCAGACCCGTGAGCACGTGCTGCTTGCCCGTCAGGTGAACGTTCCCCGTCTGGTTGTCTTCCTGAACAAGTGCGACATGGTCGACGATGAGGAGATGCTGGAGCTCGTTGAGATGGAGGTTCAGGAGATTCTCGCTCAGTATGAGTTCGAGGACGATACTCCTATCATCCGCGGTTCTGCCCTCGGTGCACTGAACGGTGTTGACAAGTGGGAAGAGAAGGTGATGGAGCTGATGGATACCTGCGACACTTGGATCCAGGAGCCTCCCCGCGCTACCGACAAGCCCTTCCTGATGCCTGTTGAGGACGTGTTCTCAATCACGGGTCGTGGTACCGTTGCTACCGGCCGTATCGAGACTGGTGTCATCCACGTCGGTGACGAGGTTGAGCTGCTCGGTCTTGGTGAGGACAAGAAGTCGGTTGTTACCGGTGTCGAGATGTTCCGCAAGCTGCTCGATGAGGGTCAGGCTGGTGATAACGTAGGTCTGCTGCTCCGCGGTATCGACAAGAACGAGATCAAGCGTGGTATGGTGCTCTGCAAGCCCGGCCAGATTAAGCCCTACAAGAAGTTCAAGGCTTCTATCTACGTGCTGAAGAAGGAAGAGGGTGGCCGTCACACTCCGTTCGGCAACAAGTATCGTCCCCAGTTCTACCTCCGCACCATGGACTGCACGGGTGAGATTTCTCT
>CAJOLE010000083.1 GCA_905235325.1 uncultured Prevotella sp.
CTACACCTTGTGAGCAGGAGGAAAGTCGTTATTCTGTGACGTTGGATTTTCAAAAGCCGCCGGGTTTTTGTCAAAAGGCGGCGGGTTTTGGGCAAAAGGCGGCGGGTTTTGCGGACAAGCAGCCGCCTTTTGGTTTACTCCTCGATATGCGACAGCGAATGTGCGAACGAGGTGAAGAAGTTGGTGACGGTTTCTGCGGGGTAGAATCTGAAGAGCTTGATGCTCCGTCGCAGGCTCCACATCATGGCGGCGGGGTTCGACGTGTGTACGAAGATGTCCTTCCCCTGAGCGAAGTACCACTCCTCGGCGTGCGAGTTCTTCTGCCGAAGCAGTTCGTCAAGAAAGCCCTCCGACTGGGGGATGCTTCCAGCGCGGAGAGAGCCTCCCTCAGTCGGTGAAGATTGGAGGGCGCTTTTTTCGTCCTGGTTTTGGTTTTGGTTTTCGTTAGGAAGAAACGGAATCTCGCCGGGCTGGAAGTGGAGTAGGCTGACCATCATCGTGGCGGCGAGGCGTGCCATCGGCTCGAGCTTGAGTTCGCCGACCCACTGCTGCAGCTTCTGGGCGTCGATGCGGGCGGCAGACTGCCGTATGTAGATGCCCATCTGGATGATGCACTTCACGGGAATGCCGGCGTTCATGATGAAGCGGACGGTGGCAATGAGGTGGAGCAGGGCGGTGCGGGTCTCGGTGTTAGAGTCCTCCCTGTCGAGAATGGCCTGCAGCCTGCGGTCGAGCAGGGGATTGGTCAGGTGGTCGGGGTCGAGCAGCGGGTTCTCGTCGTGGGCAAAGCTCGCTCCAACCTCCCCCGACTGGGGCAGGCTGCCAGGGCGGAGAGAATCTTCAGCAGTCGGGGGAGCTTGGAGTGAGCTTTGCAGGGCGAACTGGTCTTGGCAGCGCTCGATGCCCTGCTGGAGGAGCGGCACCACGTCGTGCATCTCGGCCATCTGGTAGAGACGGTTCCACTTCCAGGCAGAGAGAGGCTCTATCTGCTCGTCGGTGGCAAAGGCCCCGGCGCGGAGGAGGCGGTAGAAGTTTCGTTCGGTGATGTTCATGCGTAACGTCGGGGGTAACGTGTCAGGATGGCTATGAGTGCGGCAGCACCGATGGCGAAGGGGTAGTAGAGGTGGGGCAGCAGGGCGAGAGGGCTGAGCTTGGCCAGCCCCGCGGCCATGAGAATCTGTGCGCCGTAGGGTATGATGCCCTGCGCGGCGCACGAGAAGGTGTCGAGCAGCGAGGCGCACCGGCGGTTGTCGACCCCGTATCGGTCGCCTATCTGCTTGGCTATGCCGCCCACGGTGAGTATGGCCACGGTGTTGTTGGCCGTGCAGAGGTTGACGAGGGTGACGAGGGCGGCTATGGCGAGCTCGGCTCCGCGCTTGCCGCTGACGCGGCGGGTGAGCAGACGGATAATGAGGTCGATGCCGCCCTGCTGGCGTATGGTCTCGAGCAAGCCGCCTGCCATCATGGTGATGATGATGAGCTCGCCCATGCCGAGTATGCCGTCGCCGATGACACCGAACCAGCCGAAGAGGTCGTAGCTGCCGTCGGCGATGCCGATGGCGCCGGCGAGGAGTAGCCCGAGGGTGAGCACCGCCATGACGTTCATGCCGGCGACGGCGCAGACGAGCACGACGAGGTAGGGCAAGACCTTCAGCAGGTGTATGGCTTGGACGGGGGGCTCGGTCGCCACGGCTCTGCCCATGACGAGGTAGGCGGCGAGGACGGCTATGGCGGCGGGCATGACGATGTAGATGTTGACGCGGAACTTGTCGGAGAGCCGGCAGCCTTGGGTCTGGGTGGCGGCGATGGTGGTGTCGCTGATGAACGAGAGGTTGTCGCCGAAGAAGGAGCCGCCGACGACGACGGCTGTGAGCAGGGGAACCGAGGTGCCGGTCTGGTCGGCGACACCGGCGGCGATGGGTGTCAGTGCGACGATGGTGCCCACGGAGGTGCCGATGCTGAGCGAGACGAAGCAGGCGGCGACGAAGAGTCCGGCCATGAGCATCTGCGGCGGCAGCAGCGTGAGCGTGAGGTTGACGGTTGCGTCGATGGCTCCCATGGCCTTGGCTGAGCTGGCGAAGGCTCCGGCGAGAACGAAAATCCAGATCATGAGCATCATCTGGGGCGTGGAGGCGCCGCGGGAGAAGGTGTCGATGCGATGCCTGAGCGGGCGGCCTCTGCTGACGATGACGGCGTAGACGGAGGCTACCAGGAATGCTACGGTGATGGGCACCTTGTAGAAGTCGCCGGTGACAATGCCCGTGACGAGGTAGAGCCCGATGAACACTGCCAGCGGCGTCAGGGCGATAACCCCGTTAAGATTCCCGTTTTGTTTTTCGTTCTCGTTTTTCACTTCTTATAGTGTTACGCCGTTCTTGAAGATGCTGATTTCGCGGTAGCCGTTCTCCTCGTTGCGGGCTTTCTCGCCGCTGGCAATGCTGAGCACCTTGTCGATGAATTCGGGCAGCAGCTCACGCATCGTGCGGCCCTCGACGAGCTGGCCGGCCGAGAAGTCGACCCACTGCGGCTTGTTCTTGGCCAGGGTGGGGTTGGTGGCTATCTTCATCGTGGGCACGAAGGTGCCGAAGGGCGTGCCGCGACCCGTGGTGAAGAGCACGATGTGGCAGCCGCAGGAGGCCAGGGCCGTGGAGGCTACGAGGTCGTTGCCGGGAGCCGACAGCAGGTTCAGCCCCTTCGCCGTCAGACGGTCGCCGTACTCCATGACGCCGCTCACGGGAGCCTTGCCGCACTTCTGCGTGCAGCCCAGGGCCTTGTCCTCGAGGGTGGAGATGCCGCCGGCCTTGTTGCCGGGGCTCGGGTTCTCGCCGACGGGCTCGCCGTGGGAGAGGAAGTAGTTCTTGAAGTTGTTGACCATCGACACCGTCTGCTCGAACAGCTCGGGCGTGCGGCAGCGGTTCATCAGGATGGTCTCG
Source organism: uncultured Prevotella sp. (assembly GCA_905235325.1). Classification (GTDB taxonomy): domain Bacteria; phylum Bacteroidota; class Bacteroidia; order Bacteroidales; family Bacteroidaceae; genus Prevotella. Next base: position 2,934 of record CAJOLE010000083.1, read on the forward strand.
GCACCGAACATCTCGGGCACCTCGGTCAGCACGCTTGTGCCGCCCTGAGCCACGAGCCAGTCGCTGAACTCGCCCACGAGCGGGTTGGCGGTGATGCCGCTGAAGCCGTCGCTGCCGCCGCACTTCAGTCCGACGCGCAACTCCGACACGGGAACATCCTCGCGGCGGTCGTGGCGGGCGATGTCGTAGAGCTGGCGCAGCTGCTGCATGGCGGCTTCCACCTCGTCGCCCTCGACGCGCTGGGTGACGAGCAGGCGGATGCGCTCGTGGTCGTAGTCGCCGAGGGTCTGCATGAAGTCGTCGGGCTGGTTGTTCTCGCAGCCCAGGCTGAGCACCAGCACGGCACCGGCATTGGGGTGCAGGCAGATGTCGCGCAGCACCTTGCGCGTGTTCTCGTGGTCGTCAGACAGTTGCGAGCAGCCGTAGTTGTGGTGCCAGGCGCTGATGTCGTCGATGCCCTCGCAGCCCGTCTCCTGGCGCAGCTGGCGGGCCAGCCTCTCGGCGATGCCGTTGACGCAGCCCACGGTGGGCACTATCCATATCTCGTTGCGCACGCCGACGTCGCCGTTCTTGCGGCGGTAGCCCTTAAAGCAACGGTTCTCGACAGCGATGCTAAGTTCTTCGTTGACAGGCTGGTATGTGTACTCCAGCGTGCCGCTGAGGTTCGTCTGCAGGTTGTCCTCGTTCACCCAGTCGCCGGCCTTCAGGTCGTGGCGGGCGTGGCCTATAGGGTAGCCATACTTGATGATGTCGTCGCCGGCCTTGACGTCGTGCAGCAGCACCTTGTGGCCTGCGGGCACGTCCTGGCTGAGCACGGCGCGCTCGTCGCCGGCCTCAATGATGTCGCCCTTCTTCTTCGGCTGCAGGCAGACCACTACCGAGTCAGCCGGATTGATCTTCAGATAAGTTTTTTGTTCCATTGTCATTAGTAGTTGTTTATTACTTTTCACGTTCGTGTCTTTCACTTTTCACCCCTTATATGTCCTGCGGTAGAATTCCACGTTCTCCTTTGTCAGGATCTCGATGGGCATATAGTTGACGGGGTTCACCTTCTTCTTCAGCACGATGGCCTCGAAGAGCGATTCGATGCAGGAGTAGCCCTGTCGGTAGGCGTGCTGGGCGATGAGGAACGAGATGCTGCCCTCGCGCACGCATACCTCATTCTTAGGTACCATGTCGTAGCCCATGATCTGAATGTCGCGGCGGTTGGCGTGGAGCAGGTATTCGCCGACGATGTGTGCCTTTGAGTTGAACGTGATGCAGTGGTGTATCTGCGGGTGTTCGTGGAAGAAGTCGTCGAGAATCATCTTGTAGCTCTCGGGGGACTCGTCGAGCGGCAAGTTCATCTCGGTAATCTTAACATCAGGAAAGTGGTCGCGCATATAGTGGCGGAACCCCGTCTCGCGGTTCTCCTGCTGCTTCGAGGCTACGATGCCGTCGCGCATCTGCTTCATCATCATGATCTCCTTCTCTTTCCAGGCTATGAGCATCAGCATACGGGCGGCGAAGTAGCCGCTCTGGAATGAGTCCTGGCCGTAGAATGACAGCGGACGGAGGTCGGGCATATAGGAGTCGAGCAGTATGAACGGCGTCTGCTGCTCGTGCAGCTGGTCGGTGAACTTGCGCGTCACCTCCAGCGAGGCGGGCACGACGATGATGCCGTCGGGCTGCTGCTTCAGACAGTCGGCGGTGGCTTTCTCAAACGTCTTCTGGTCGAAGCGCTTGTAGTAGACGAACTCCACGGAGATGCCGAAGTCGCGGCGGTGCTCACAGGCGGCCAGACAGCCCTCCTCAATCTCCTCCCAGTAAGCCTCTGACTCGTGCTTGGGCAGCAGGCAGTAGAACGTGTAAGTCTTGTTGTAGGCCAGTGCCGACGCATACATGTTCGGCTGGTAGTCCATCTCGTCGAGAGCCTTGTTCACCTTCTCCAGTGCCTTCTTCGATACGTTGGGGCGGTTGTGGAGCACGCGGTCGACGGTGCCGACGCTCACTCCTGCCCTCAGTGCTATGTCTTTTATCCTGATGTTTTCTTTCTTTGCCATAACGTTTTTTGTTTTCGCGGTTGCAAAGTTACGCAATAAATTCCGAACGTGCAAGGAAAAAGTCCGTTTTATGGCTTTGCCGTTATTCGTAGTGCCTGATCCTGACGTCAATCCCGTCGCCACGCAGCATCTGAGGCAAGCTGCTGACGTCGGTCTGGCCGTAGTGATAGGGGAAGAGCACCTTGGGCTTGACCGTCTTGGCAGCGCGCACAAGCTGCCCGGTGGTCATTGTGTAGGGCTGGTTGCAGGGCAGGAAGGCAATGTCGATGTTGCCAAGGGAGCCCATCTCGGGAATGTCCTCCGTGTCGCCGGCGATGTAGATGCGCAGGCCGTCCAGGGTCAGGATATAGCCGTTGTCGCGACCCTTGGGGTGGAACTGTAGGTGGCCTTCCGTCGTGTTGTAGGCAGGTACGGCCTCTACCGTGATGTCGCTGGCTATCTGCAGCTTGTCGCCGTTGGCCATGACCTCGCCGGCACCCGCCTTCTCGGCGCACCGCTTGTTGGTGATGAAGCGCGTCTTCTCGGCGGTCAGTATTCTGATGGCCTCGGGGTTGAAGTGGTCGCCGTGCTCGTGGGTTACGAAGATATAGTCGGCCTTGGGCATCTGCGTGTAGTCGATGACCTTGTTGCCCAACTTTGCCACAGGGTCGATTTCAATCTCTTTGCCGTCATACTCTATGCGGATGCTGGCGTGCACAAGGGCGTGCATCCTGACCGTCTTGCCGCTACGGGTCTTGAAGACGTCCACCTCGTAAGTGTCGGTCGTCGCCGGCCCTTCGGCTCTATCCTTTACATCGGCGACATTGAATGACGGCAGGCCGCTGGCTGAGGCTATGCCCAAGGCGGCTATCAAACATGTAAAAACATTCTTCATATAAGTGTTTTTGTTTGTTTTGTGTTTTAATGTTTAGTGTTCCCGTTATCGTTCCCGTTCTTCACTTCTCACCGCTTTGACGGTCCAGTTTCGGAAGAAACGCAGCACTTTCTCCTGACTGTAGCCCTCGCCCTCCTCCAGGAAACTGGAATCCTGGATGTGGATGACCTTCCCTTCCCCGTCGAGAACCACAAATACGGGGAAACCGAAACGGCCGGCGTTGTCCAAACGCCTCATCAGGGCTTTTCCTTGTTCGGCCTTGTCTGCTCCCTGCGATTTCCGGGGATTATAGTTCACGTGGATATACTCAAAGTTGTCTGCGATGACCTTGCTGACGGCTGTGTCATTCGTGATAAAGTCGGCAAACTTCAGACACCAGGGACACCAGTTGCCGCCTACCTGGCAGACGACGAACTTCCCTTCAGACTTGGCTTTCGCCACGGCTTTGTCAATCTGCTCAATGGGGTTGATGGCCTCGTCGTAGACCTTCTTGAGCCCGTTCTGGGCATTCAGTGCCAGGCAGAATAATGCCATGACAGATGAAAGGGCGATTTTCTTTACTTTCATTTCAGCACAGCCTTAACGTTCGTCAGCATGTCCTTGTGGTTCTCGTCAGGTTCGGTGATTGTCGAGTTCAGCGTGACGTCGCCCGCCTTGTCCTTGGTGGAGAAGGTGCCAGAGTAGATGATGTCGCTGGTTTGATAGAGTGTAGCTTCGACGAACACCCTGTATGTACCCTGCGCAACGGCCTTGCCTTTTTGGTTGGTGAAGTCCCATGTGAAGGTCTGCTTGCCGCTGGTCTGCGGCGTGGCTCCCGTAACGGCATCCAGCTGCTGGTCGGTCTGCGCGGCGGCCTTTGCTGTCGTCACCCATGTCGGCACACAGCTCGGACGCTTGACGTAGCCGCGCATAGGCTCCTCTCCGGGACGGGTCCGTCCTTTAGTAGTGAAGGATGTGACAAAGAGCGTTTTGACGACTTCGCCCTTCTCGTTCTCAATCCATACGGCATACTGGTTGGAGCCGTGGCCTGCCTGCCTCTGATAGTCGAACGACACTTCAAGGGCTTTTGCCTTGGGGGCCTGCTTCTTCTTGCTCTGAATCATTCCCGGTGCCGTCAGCAGCATGGCTGCGAGAATGGCGATGAAATACTTCTTCTGTTTCATAACTTTAGTCTTTTGAAATTATAAATTTCTTTAGTGAGTTTATTTCCTGATTGCTGACCATCTGCCTGCTCTGGGAATGGAATGTCGTTACCTGCTGATAAAGTACAGCCCCCGAAGGTTGCCCAAGCAGCAACGCCAGAGTAGTCAAGACAGTCTGTTTCATGGTCATTCGGTTATATAAATATATAAAGTATTGTAATTATGAGTGCAAAAATAAGAATATTTCGTGAATTATAGTTATTTTTGCAGACAGATTTAAGTGTTTTTATTATTATACTATGGACAGAAGAGAATTTATGAAGAAAACGACAATGGCAGCTGCAGGAGCAGCAGTCGTGTCGCCAGTATCGGCCATGCTGAACGCAATAGCTGGAAAGCAGTGTAAGGTGCTGCTGGTCAACGGCAGCCCAAGGGCTGACGGCAACACCTTTTATTGCCTGAAGGAGATTGAGACGCAGCTGCAGAAACATGGCGTGGCCTCAGAAATCATTCAGATAGGCCGCACTCCCGTGCGCATGTGCATCAATTGTGATGGATGCCGACAGAACGGCGGAGCAGGATGCGTGTTCGATGACGACGCTTTTGCCGTCATCGCCCAGAAGATGAAGGATGCCGATGCTCTCGTCGTTGGCACCCCCGTGTATTACGGACAGCCCAACGGCGGAATCCTCTCGCTGATGCAGCGGCTGTTCTACTCGGCAGGCCATCTCGTGCAGGACAAGCCGGCGGCAGCCTTGGCCGTCTGTAGGCGTGGCGGTGCGACGGCTACTCTACAGACCATGAACATGATGTTCGAGATGATGAATATGCCCGTTGTGACCTCGCAGTACTGGAACATCGCCTACGGTGCAGGCAAGGGGGAGGTGAAGCTCGACACCGAGGGTATGCAGACCATGCGCACGCTGGCTGACAACATGGCTTTCCTCTTGGAGAAGATTCATGGCAGCGGCAGTCCTGCTCCGAAGCGCGAAGAGCGCCGTCTGTTCATGAACTTCGTCAGGTAGTAAGAAGCGCCTCTGATGGCTTGGAAACTGAAATACCGATGCCCCGTCTGCGGCTACGAGGCCGATGTGTACGAGGGTAGGGGGCTCTTCCGCCAGGAAATCAGGGCCATGCTGTGCCCTGACTGTAAGACCATCCAGAACATTGTCGTAGGCGGTATCATTGCCGACGTAGCCCCGTCGTATAGGAGCGAGGTCGGGCGGCTCTGCCTGAACTGCGGCAGTGATAACATCAGAATTTGGGACCGTCGTACCTGCCCCAACTGCTCGAGTGGACATGAAGGCGGGATGCAGGAAACGGGCGAACGTGAGTTCTGGACTTAGCGAAGTGCCGCCCCGGTGGTGCTTTCATCGTTGGCTTACATCACATACTGTTAGGGTGTTTTTCCTATTCGATTTAGGGAAAACACCCTTTCGGTTTAGGATTTTTCCTTTGCATAAGTCTGGAAAAATGCCGTACTTTGCACCGAGAAAAGAAACAAATTGTTTAACTCTTTAAAGATAGGAGAAAAGATTATGAAGAAGATGATGATTCTGGCAGTGATGATGGTCATGACCATCTCGGCCACCGCAATGAGCTACAATGTTGCAAAGAACGAAGCCCTGTTCTTGTCTGACAAGATGGCTTACGAACTCAACCTCACGGCTGCACAGTATGAGGCTGTCTATGAGATAAACCTCGACTACCTGATGAGCCTGAACGGCCAAGGCGATGTCTTCGGCACTTGGTGGAACCGCCGCAACACTGACCTCCGCTACGTTCTCAACACCTGGCAGTTCGACAAGTACGTAGGTCTCGCTTACTTCTATCGCCCTGTGACCTTGAAGTCTGGGGGTTGGACGTTTGCAGTGTACAACCACTACAAGAGGGGGCACTTCTACAATCCGCATCCAAAGGAATTCGTGACCTACAAGGGTGGAAACAACCGTCGTGATGCCCGCTTCTATGCCGACCGCCACGTGCAGAAGCCCGCCGTCAGTCATCCGTCCTCACAGCAGGTAAAACCTGATGGCCGCCACAACGACCGCCTGGCTTACAACACAGGACATACCAACGGTGGACACTTCGCCCGCAGATAACGGGAACGAAAACCTAAACGAAAACGGAAACCAAAACGAAAACGATAACGGGAACGAAACCCAAAACGTTAACGGGAACGCTTTTCGTTTTGGTTTTCGTTATCGTTTTTCGTTTTTGAGCAACTGAAGCAGTGCCTGACAGCCTGACAGCACGTCGCGCCAGGTAGCCTCGAAGTCGCCAGTGTACCAAGGGTCGGCAACCTCACGGGCAATGCCCGCGAAGTCCATCAGCATCCGAATTTTCCCCTCGGGGTCGCCCCCGCAAATGCGGGTCATGTTGCGGATGTTCCATTGGTCCATACCCACAAGCAGGTCGAATCGGTCGTAGTCGCCGCGCGTCATCTGGCGCGCCGTCTTGCCCTGGCAGCCGATGCCGTGCTCAGCGAGCTTGCGCCGGGCTGGCGGATAGACGCTATTGCCGATTTCTTCTGTCGATGTTGCTGCCGACTCTATCAGGAAGCGGTCTTCAAGCCCAGCTTTCTTCACCAAGTCCTTCATCACAAATTCTGCCATCGGGCTGCGGCAGATATTCCCGTGGCAGACAAAGAGAATCCTTTTCATTTAATTTTTGTCTTTGTGCTGTTGTCGGCACATACTCATTTTTCAACAAAGGTACAAATAAAAAGAGGAAAAGACATACTTTCGTGCCATTTTTTGAGATTTATTAGGATTTGGTAAAGCGTGAAAAGGTGAAAAGTTTGTCTGTTAGGAAAAAATGCTTACTCAACTTTCGCAAGTTGAGCGAATGCGAAACTTCTATGTTGCTTTCCAAATAATTGGAAAATATTTATTTTTTATTAACTGTTTATTATCAATCA
>CAJOLE010000084.1 GCA_905235325.1 uncultured Prevotella sp.
GGTGCTGGAATATATCATGGCGCTGGCTCCCATTGGCGTGTTCTGCATGCTGACGCCTGTCGTAGTGACCAACGGCCCGTCGGTATTGGGTTCTTACGCTGCACTCATCGGCATGGACTATGGCTGCTTCATCTTCCATGCCGTAGCGGTCTATGCCTCTTTGGTATGGCTCTTGGGGCGGATGTCACCTATACGCTTCTTCCGTGGGATGCGTCCTGCCATGCTGTTCGCCTTCTCCAGCGACTCGTCGGTTGCCACGCTGCCTTACACCATGCAGTGTACTGAGAAGATGGGCGTGAGGAAAGACCTGGGCAACTTCGTGCTCTCCTTAGGGGCTACCGTCAACATGGACGGTGTAGCCATCTATCTGGGCGTCACCTCCGTATTTATAGCCACCTGCTGCGGCATCGACCTGTCGATGAGTCAGTATTTCGCCATCGCCTTCTCCGCGACGGTGGCTTCCATCGGCACACCGGGCATTCCCGGCGGCTCGCTGGCACTGATGGCTATGGTGTTTGCCTCGGCAGGCATACCCGTCGAGGGCGTAGCCGTGGCGGCAGGCATTGACCGTATCGTCGATATGGGCCGTACCGTCATGTCGATTACAGGCGACGCCTCATGCGCAGTAGTGATGCAGAAGCAAATAGGAGAGAAATCATAAAAAAGGGAAAACCATGAAGAAAACCGCTGTTATCTGCCTGATACGCTGCTGTCGTGGGCGCATAAATATGTTCTACAGCCAACGTTCAGCAGCTCTTGCCGGTATCATGTACAAATTCTGATTCGCACTTTCATTACGACTAACTCCCACTTACATTACGGCAATCCCATCTGGGTTTCACCGTTATTCCCAGTCTTGCCTTTTATTTACGGTCTTTCTGCGTTAATTCTCCATAATTACTCTTTAAAGTCAACCTTTTTTCGTAACTTTGCGCTTACAGCGCGAAGTTACTGCCACTCGGAAGAAAAAAAGAAACGAGTTTCTTTTGTTCTTCTCTCATTTTTTCGTAACTTTGCCATCAAAAAAAGGGAAGACTATGAAAGAAAGACTTGTTATCTTGCTCTATATCGCACTCTTTCTGTGCGGAGGAGTGGCACGGGGAGCCGAAGGACTCGATGTACGGGAAATCCGCCTGAGCAACGGGCTGACCGTCTGGCTGAACGAAGATCACTCGCAGCCGAAAGTGTACGGGGCACTGGTGGTGAGGGCCGGCGCAAAGGACTGCCCCGACACGGGCATTGCTCACTATCTGGAGCATGTGCTGTTCAAGGGCACACAGAAGATCGGCACCACGGACTACGCGGCCGAGCGGCTGTGGCTCGACTCCATCTCGGCGAAGTACGACGAGCTGTCGCTGACGAAGGACGCCGGTCGGCGGCTGCAGATTCAGCACGACATCAGCCGACTGAGCCAGCGGGCGGCCGACTACGCCATCCCCAACGAGTTCGACCGGCTCATATCGAAGTACGGCGGCTCCGGCCTGAACGCCTCGACGTCGTGGGACTGCACGGAGTATCACAACACCTTTGCGCCGCAGTTCCTTGAGCAGTGGTGCTGGCTGAACTCCGAGCGTATGCTCAACCCCGTGTTCCGCCTCTTCCAAGGCGAGTTAGAGACGGTCTACGAGGAGAAGAACCGCGCTGCCGACAACATGCTGACGGGAGCCGTGGAGCACGTGATGGAGGCCGCCTTCAAAGGACATCCCTACCAGTACCCCATCATCGGCAGCACCGAGAACCTGAAGAATCCTCGCCTGCAGGACATGGAGGACTTCTTCCGCAAGTATTACGTGGCCGGCAACATGGGGCTGATACTCTGCGGCAACTTCCAGGCCGACGGCATCGAGCCGCTGCTGGAGCGCACCTTCGGCCGACTGCCGCGAGGGGAAGTGAAGAATGAAGCAACGGGCAGTAAGAACTTGCAGCCTCTCGGGAACGGCGAGACCATCGACATCAAGGTGAAGATTCCCATCGTGAAGGCCGTCGGCCTGATGTTCCGCGGACCGGTGGAGAAGGCCGCCGACTACCGCGCCCTGCAGCTGGCCATGAGCCTGCTGACCAACGACAACGAGACGGGTATGCTCGACTCGCTGCGCACGGCCCACAAGGTAATGATGGCCATGGGCCAGAACTTCGCCCTCAACGAGGCGGGAGCCGCCGGGTTGCTCGTCATTCCGAAGATTCCCTTCGGCTCGAAGAAGAAGGCCGAGCGGCTCTGCTGGCAGCAGATAGAGCGGCTGAAGCGCGGCGACTTCAGCGACGAGCAGACAGAGCAGCTGAAGCTGGAGCTGACACGCAACGCCGAGACCGAGCTGGAGACCATCAGCAGCCGCGCCGACGTGATGACCGAGGTCTTTTCGCAGGGCCGCTCGTGGAGCGACTACCTGCAGCAGTTAGACGACCTGAAGCACATCAGCAAGGCCGACATCGTCAGTGCCGCCAACCGCTACCTGCTCAGCGACCACTACCTGCGCTGCGTGAAGAAGTACGGCTCCTACCCGAAGGACAAGGTGACGCAGCCCGGCTACAAGCCCGTGGTGCCCAAGCACGCCAACGAGCAGTCGGCCTACGCCAAGGAGCTGGAGAAGCTGCCCGTCGACGTCGGCACGCCACGGCTCTTCGACCTGGACCATGACGCCGAGACGACCCGCCTCAGCGACCATACGATATTATATAAGGTAGACAACCCCGCCAACGACCTCTTCACGCTGTCGCTGAAGTGGTTCAAGGGCGAGCGCGACGAGCCGCGACAAGCCCTGCTCGAATCCTACCTCAGCGAGCTGGGCACCGACTCGCTGACGAAGCACCAGCTGGGCGAGGCCTGGCAGCGCTTGGGCACGACCTTCGAGACCAAGTCATCGGACAACTTCTTCATGCTGACGCTCACGGGCTTCGAGCACAACCTGGAGCCGTCGCTCCGACTGCTGAACCACGTGCTGACATCGCTGAAGCCCGACACGAAGGCCATGAGCGAACTGGCCAGCGAATATAAGGTCGAACACAGCCAGCTCGACCACACCAACACCTCGGTCATGCAGATGGTGTTCAGCAAGATTGCCCAAGGCGAGAAGTCAAGATTCCTGCGCCAGCCGACGGTGGCCGAGGTGAAGAAGACCAAGGGCGAAGAACTGCTGCGGCTGTTCGACGACCTGCGCCAATACGACTGCGCCGTGCTCTACTGCGGCCGTCAGCCGGCGGCGACGGTGGCCTCCTGCCTGCCGGCGCTCAGCACGCGCCACTCGCCCAACGACAACGAAATCCGCCTGCAGCAGGTTGCCGAACCAGTGGTCTACGTCTACGATATGTCAGACAGCCGACAGATGCTCATCGGCACGTTCGGCAGCGTGAAGCCCTCGCTCTCTGAGCGCGAGGAAGCCCAGCTGCGGCTCTGGAGCCAGTACATGGGCGGCGGCATGGGCTCCGTGCTGTTTCAGGAGATCCGCGAGTTCAGGGCCATGGCCTACTCCACGGGCGCACAGGCCATCACGCCCAACCGCTGCCGCCACAACGACTACCCGTCGGGCTACATCGCCTATCTGGGCACTCAGGCCGACAAGACCATGCAGGCTCTTGGCGTGCTCGACTCGCTGCTGCGCCACATGCCCGTCAACGAGCAGAATGTGGCTGTCGCCAAGCAAGAGATTCTGAACGACATCAACAACACCTACCCTTCGTTCCGCCAGTTGGCCGACTTCGTATCTAACTACCGTTCACTGGGTCACCGTGAAGACCCACGGGCCGGGCTGGTCAGAGAGGTGCCCAAGCTGACGACGGCCGACATGGTGGACTTCTACCAGCACAACATCCGGCAGCAGCCCCGCGCCTACTTCGTCATCGGCAACAAGAAGCAGCTCGACATACAGGCTTTAGCCAAGTACGGCCGCGTGGTGGAGCTGAAGAAGGCCGACGTTATGAGGTGACGGTTACGAAAACGATAACCAGAACCAAAACAAATCGGGAACGGTAACCAAAACTGAAAGCAAAACAATATGAAGAAGATTACTAAAGCCATTATGACCATCGGAATGACAACGGCCATGACCATGCCGTTCGGCGCCTGCCAGCAGGCACAGCGTGAGAACCCCCTGCTCGCTGAGAGCCAGTTGCCCTTCGGCGCACCCGACTTCAACAAGATAGAGCCTGCCGACTACCTGCCCGCCATCGAGGAGGGCATACGCCAGACGCGCGAGGACATCCAGAAGATCGTTGACTGCACAGACTCGGCCAACTTCGAGAACACCATCCTGGCCTACGAGGAGAGCGGACGACTGCTCGACCGCGTCAGCCGCGTGTTCTACGCCCTCGTGGAAGCTGAGAAGACGCCCGAGATTGCCGAGACCGAGAAGAAGGTGACGCCGATGCTGACCGACCTGTCGAACGAGATTGCCTTCAACAAGCCGCTGTTCGAGCGCATCAGGCAGGTGTACGACCGTCAGCACGACTCGCTGCAGGGCGAGGACCAGAAGCTGCTGGAGGAGACCTACAAGGAGTTCGTCCGCAAGGGTGCCCTGCTGCCCGACGACAAGATGCAGCGAATGAAGGAGATTAACCTCCGCATCTCTGACCTGCAGCTGAAGTGGGGCGACCTGCTGCCTGCCGCCACCAACGACGCCGTGGTGTGGGTCGACAGCGAGGAGGAGCTCGCCGGACTCAGCGAAGCCGACATCGCCCAGTGCCGGAAGGACGCCGAGAGCCGGGGCGGCAAGGCTCCGTATGCCATCGTCATCGTCAACACCACCCAGCAGGCCCTGCTCGCCAGCCTCGACAACCGCGACCTGCGCCGCCGCGTCTTTGAGGCCAGCGTCCACCGCACCGACGGCACCAACCCCAAGTACAACACCTTCGACATCGTCTGCGAGATTGCCAAGCTACGCGCCGAGCAGGCCGAGCTGATGGGCTACCCCAACTACGCCGCCTACTCGCTCGAGAAGACCATGGCCAAGACACCCGACAACGTCTACGCCTTCCTGAAGAACCTCATCGCACAGTACGCCCCGAAGGCCGACGCCGAGACGAAGGCCATCGAGGACTTCGCCCGCCAGAGCGAGGGCCCCGACTTCAGCCTGCAGCCCTACGACCGATTCTACTACTCGGCCAAGATGAAGCAGCAGCTGCTCAACGTCAGCGACGACGAGGTGAAGCCCTACTTCAACGTCGACAGCGTGCTCTTCAACGGCGTCTTCTACGCTGCCAGCCGCGCCTACGGACTGACCTTCAAGGAGCGCACCGACATACCGCTCTACCACCCCGACATGCGCGCCTTCGAGGTCATCGACAAGGACGGCCGACAGAAGGCACTCTTCTACACCGACTACTTCCGCCGACCCACCAAGCGCGGCGGAGCATGGATGGACGGTTTCCAGAAGCAGAGCCGACAGTGGGGCCAGCTGCCCATCATCTTCAACGTCTGCAACAACGCCAAGGCACCCGAGGGAAAACCATCGCTGCTGACCTGGGACGAGGTGACGACGCTCTTCCATGAGTTCGGACACGCACTGCACGGCATCCTCTCCGACTGCCAGTACAACCGACTGAGCGGCACATCCGTGGCCCGCGACTTCGTCGAGATGCCATCGCAGTTCAACGAGTCGTTCGCTGCCATCCCCGAGGTGTTCGACCACTACGCACGCCACTGCGAGACGGGCGAGCCGATGCCTGCCGACCTGAAGGAGCGTATGCTCAAGAGCATCAACTTCCAGACCGCCTACGCCCTCGGCGAGAACCTCGCCGCCACCTGCGTCGACCTGGCATGGCACATGCTGCCCGCCGACAAGATTCCCACCCCCGACCAGGCATCAGACTTCGAAGTGGAGGCCCTGAAGAACGTGGGACTGCTCAACGAGCAGATTCCGCCACGCTACCACACCAGCTACTTCAACCACGTCTGGGGAGGCGGCTATGCCGCCGGCTACTACAGCTACCTCTGGACCGAGGTGCTGGCCGTCAACATTGCCGACGTCTTCGCCCGCCGCGGTGCCCTGAAGCCGGAGACGGGCCAGGACTTCAGCGACAAGATTCTGAGCCGGGGCAACACCGGCGACCTCATGCAGATGTTCACCGACTTCACCGGCATGGCCCAGCCCGACGCCTCGAGCCTGCTGAAGGCCAGGGGACTGTGAAGCGTGGTGGCTAATCAGGCCGATTTGCTGTTACTAACAGGTTGGCTCACCAAAAGCACCACCTGATTGCGAATAGCAGGAGACATCCTACACTTCCGACACTTCCTACACCTGCCCCACTTTTTTTAGGTGTAGGAAGTGTAGGAAGTGTAGGATAAAAAGTGCAAATAACAACTATATATAACGCGCCAAGGAGTAAGGCATTAGGGCAACAAACGGCCTTTCACGCCTGCATCGGGACTGGAACCGACACCTGAACCTACACCTTGGCAGCAGGCAGAAAGGATTTATTCCCCGCCGCCTTTTGGGGCAAAAGGCGGCGGGTTTTGCCAAAAAGGCGGCGGGTTTTGGGCAAAAGGCGGCGGGTTTCGGACAAAAATTCCGAACCGCTAAGCGATTCGGAGTATTACACAATCGTCATCAATATATTTTGCGGAACGGGGAAAAAAGCGTAACTTTGCAGCCGACAATTGTGCCCATATAGAAACAACTTTGAGTTAACATAGAAGGCGAGTCATGAATAAAGACGAGAAATACCGACTGCTCACGGAGCAGATCAAGGCCCTCGTTGAGGGCGAGACCGACGCAGTGGCGGTAATGGCGAATGTAGCCGCCGCCATCCACGAGACGACACCGACCGCCGGCACCTTGAGAATATCTGCAAACTGATAAGGATATGATGCAAGACAACAAAGAGGAAAGATTCCCAATAGTCGATGAGGAGGGGCGAGTCGTCGGCTCGGCCACCCGGGGCGAGTGCCACAACGGTTCGCGGCTGCTACATCCCGTGGTCCATCTCCATGTATTTAATTCCCGCGGCGAAGTCTACCTGCAGAAGCGCCCTGAGTGGAAGGACATCCAACCCGGCAAGTGGGACACCAGCGTCGGCGGACACATGGACTACGGCGAGACACCCGAGCAGGCGCTGGCACGCGAAGTGCGCGAGGAACTGGGCATCACCGATTTCCGGCCCGAGCGCATAGGGCAGTACGTCTTCGACAGCCGCCGCGAGCGCGAGCTGGTCTACGTCAACCGCACCGTCTACGACGGACCCGTCAGTCCCTCTGCCGCCGAACTCGACGGCGGCCGCTTCTGGACGCTCGACGAGATTCGCGAGGCCATCGGGAAAGACGTTCTCACGCCCAACTTCGAGAGCGAGTTCCAACGATTCTTCCCTATTCAGCCTTCCTGACGACGACAAACAGACGCTGGCACGACTCGAAGGGAATGTTCCACATGGCATCAAACTTGTCGATGTCGAGCACTTCGTTGTATGCCTTGTTGTCTGCCACGTTCCGGTACTTCTCCACTGAGTTCTGGATGTAGAAGTGTGTCTCGTCATAGCCCACCACCGGCACGTAGTGCATCGACAGGCCGTTATACAGCAGCAAAGCAATCACGGGGACACCCTTGCTGACGGCGTTCTTCAGGTCGTCGGTCGTACCGGTGTAATACGCCGTCGTGTAGTTCTGGCGTTGCTCCTCGAAGAAGACCTTGAAGCACCTGGGGTAGGCGCCACCCTCGTACTTGCAGGGGAACGTCTCGCTGTGATACAGCTCCACGCCATTGGCCTCTTCGCCATAGAAGCGCAGCAGGTAAGCACTCGAGCAAGCCGCGCACTCCACCTTCTGCTGCGTGTCGGGAGCCGGGTTCGGGCTGATCAGATAAGACGCGGGATGGTCGTGGCTGTTGGTGTACGCTGCCGGAGCCACCAGCCAGTTATCGCGGGCGTATGCCTTCTCATCGTCAGTCATTTCGTCAAGCAGCTCCACCAGTCTGCTAAAGATACTGCTCTGGCCGGCAGCCTGCGCTTCCTGATTCTGAGCGCTCACGACAGAGGCACAGAACAGCATTGCCACGAGCAGTAAGGATGAAATCGACGATGTTCTTTTCATTGAGATAACCATTTGTTATTGACTATTTGTTCCGAATATGCCGCAAAGATAGCCTATTTCCTGAAGAAAAGCACGACGGTTCCACAACTTTAACAAAGATTAGCAGGGCTTTTGTCATGGTCTGCCCACCGATGGCTTTTGCGGAATGGAAAAAAATGCTTAACTTTGCAGGCGATTATGGCCACGCTGCACTTCGCCGCCTACCTCATAGCCACCATTCCCGGAGCGGTCTTCAGCGTGTGACACAACATGAGCGGCACCATCGCCGCCCGCTCCTGCGTATCGCGCATAGAGAAATAACGTAAAAAACAACATCACCGAAATGGAAAAGAAATTCAAGCAGGGCACGCTCTGCGTACAGGCCGGCTACAAAGCCAAAAACGGAGAACCTATCGAACTGCCCATCATCCAGTCGACAACATTCAAGTACGACGACTCGGATGAGATGGCAAAGTTGTTTGACTTAGAGAAGGAGGGATACTTCTACACCCGCCTGCAGAACCCGACGAACGATGCCGTGGCAGCAAAGATTGCCACGCTCGAAGGCGGCGTCGGCGCCGTGCTGACATCCAGCGGACAGGCCGCCAACTTCTACGCCGTCTTCAACATCTGCCAGGCCGGCGACCACCTCATCACGTCGAACGAAATCTACGGCGGCACCTACAACCTCTTCGGCGTGACGCTGAAGAAGCTGGGCATCGACTGCACGTTCATCTCGCAGGAGGCCTCCGACGACGAGATTCAGGCCGCCTTCCGACCCAACACGAAAGCCATGTTCGGCGAGACCATATCGAACCCCGGCTGCGCCGTCTTCGACATCGAGCGCTTCGCACGCATCGCCCATAAGAACGGCGTGCCCCTCATCATCGACAACACCTTCGCAACGCCCATCAACTGCCGACCCTTCGAGTGGGGGGCCGACATCGTCACCCACTCTACAACGAAGTACATGGACGGCATGGCTACGCAGGTAGGAGGTGCCGTCGTCGACAGCGGCAACTTCGACTGGATGACCTGCACCCACGAAGGCGCCCCAACGCCCGACGGCTCGCCGTCGGGTATCGACCGCTTCCCCGGGCTCTGCACACCCGACGAGTCGTACCACGGCCTGACCTACGTGAAGGCTTTCGGCCGCATGGGCTACACCACGAAGCTCGTGGCACAGCTCATGCGCGACCTCGGCTCGATTCCTGCCCCGCAGAACTCTTTCCTCCTGCATCTCGGCCTGCAGACGCTACACCTCCGCATGGCCCAGCACTGCCGCAACGCCCAGCAGGTGGCCGAATTCCTGAGCCAGAACGAGAAGGTGGCGTGGGTTCACTACTGCGGACTGCCCGGCGACAAGGCATACGCACTCGGCAGGAAGTACCTGCCCAACGGCTCGTGCGGCGTCATTGCCTTTGCCCTTAAAGGTACGCGCGAGACGGCCGTCAAGTGGATGGACTCGCTCGAACTGATCAACATCGTCACCCACGTGGCCGATGCCCGCACCTGTGTGCTCCACCCCGCCAGCCATACCCACCGCCAGCTCAGCGACGAGCAGCTCCGCGAGGCAGGCGTGGCTCCCGACCTCATCCGCCTCTCCGTCGGCATCGAGGACGTCAGCGACATTCTCGCCGACATCCGCCAGGCCCTCGACAAGATCTAAACAGGCCCGCCCTATCCTATCCTGACTGTCAGAATGGCGCACCGCACCGTCATTCTGGCAGTCTTTTCCGCTTGGCACGCATCTTGCACTTACCTCAATGAAGGCCACAAGGCCATCGAGACAATAAGCAATAAGTTGAACCCTTTAAAACAATAGAATTAGGAGGTAATGATTATGCTACCAGTAATGTTTAAGAACAGTTGGTTTCCTACCGTGTTTGATGAGTTTCTGAACAGTGACTTCACGCCGAGCACCTGCAAGACGACGTCTCCGGCCGTCAACGTCAAGGAGGATGAGAAGTCTTACACTATGGAGGTCGCCGCTCCCGGCATAAAGAAAGAATTCTGCCGCGTGAGCCTCAACGAGGACGGCAACCTGTGCATTGCCATCGAGAACAAGATGGAGCACAAGGAGGAGGACAAGAAGCAGCACTACCTGCGCCGTGAGTTCTCGTACACCAACTACCAGCAGAACTACTCGCTGCCCGAGGACGTGGTGAAGGACAAGATTTCGGCCAAGGTTCAGGATGGCATACTGACCGTCATCCTGCCGAAGCAGGAGAAGGAGGCCAAGGTGTCGAAGTCGATTGAAGTGTCTTAAAAAAGGAGAAAAGACGAAAGGAGGAAAGGA
>CAJOLE010000085.1 GCA_905235325.1 uncultured Prevotella sp.
CGCATACTGTAGAGTATGCCTTCGGCGGCACCATCGCGCTGACCGACGACCGACAGTTGCTGAGACTGAAGTCAACTGATTTCAACCATGCGATCTTGACAGAACTGCAGGAGCGGTTCGCCGACGAGTTGAAGGTTGAGGGCACGCAGCTGTCGGCCCTCAGCATCGTCGGTTACGGAGCACCGGCCGGCAACCGTCAGCGCAATGAGACGCATGCGGCAGCCCGCTGTCTCGACCTGAAGCAGTATCTGATGAGTTCCGAGTTCGGTGGCGCAGCGTTGAACGTGAGTTGGGTGACCGAAGACTGGGACTCCCTGCTGACGCTTATCGACCACAGCCAGCTTACGCTCCGTCTGGCAGCTTCCGACATCATCCGTAACGTCGAGCCGGCCGGTGGCCGTGAGGAACAGCTGATGATGCTGGGCAGCGGCTCGTTCTATAAGGCGATGCAGGAAGAGCTGTGCCCTCAGCTGTGGCGCATGGAGTGGAAGGCATCCCTGCGCCGTACCATCTACGACACGGCTGGCGGCGTGATCACCGTCGACAAGGGCCGTAAGGTGCTCTCTCTGAGCGACCTCTACGAACTGGCCTGCCGTTTCCCTGTCGGCAGCAAGGAGTTCTGTACGGCCGTCGATTTCTGTCTGCTTTGTTATCCCGACAACGATGTGGCCCGTCTCAATGCTGCAGGTGCAGCCCTCGTCAGGGGCGACCTCGACCGCGCCCAGCAGCTGCTCCAGCCCTACGAGTCCGACGCGCGTGCGTATAATAACTTAGGTGTGCTCTGCATGCTCCGCGAGAACAAGGAGCGTGCGCTCATCTATCTCAACCTGGCTGCTGCCTCGGGCAGTGCGCCGGCCCTCTCAATGCTCAATCCGCAATAATGAACCGATATCTCTTGTCCCTGCTCCTTGCCTGCTGTATGCAGGTTGTCCGGGCCCAGCCGCCAGGCGGTTTGTCGTTGCGCACCAATCTGCTCTTCGATGCTGCCGTCATCCCGAATGTCGGGGTGGAGTGGGGTATGGGTGGTCGCTGGTCGATGCTGGCCAACGGGATGTATATCTGGCTGAAGAGCGATAGCCGTCACCGCTACTGGCGTTGGGCAGTGGCCGACGTTGAGGTGCGTCGCTGGCTTGTGGCCGACAGCCGTCTGCCTTCCCAGCGCCGTCTGGGCTGGCATGTGGGGCCGTATGCCGCCGTCTACCGCTACGACGTGGAGTTTGGCGGCGACGGTCAGCGCAGCGACTTCAACTGGGGTGTAGGCGGTGCCGTGGGCTACACGTGGCCCGTTGGCCGTCGCTGGAGTCTCGACTTCACCCTGTCCGTCGGCTATATCGACGGCAAATACAAGAAGTATTATCCTGAGGATGAGGGCTATCAGTGGGAGGCCGACTACCGTCGCCGCTATTTCGGTCCTACAAAGGCCGAGGTGGCGCTGGTATGGGATGTGTGGCCTTCCGATGCAGCCCCCGCAGGGAGCAGCCGTCGGTCGAAACCCCTGAAGGGGCGTTCTTTGAAGAAAGGAGGCTGGGGATGGTGAGGAGCCGACTGGTGCCCCTGCTGCTGATGATGCTCCCGTTGCTGGCAGGCTGTCAGAAGGACCTCATCTATGAGGACTTCAGCGATGTGAAGGAAGTCCGGCTCAGCTATACCACGCCCATGACCGTGCAGTATGAGACAGACATCGACAGTCTGCTGTGGCTGCTCTACGATGACGGCGGCCATTGTGTCAGGACGCTGCTCATGGATCACCGCCAGCGGCAGTTCTTCGACCGCAACGACCTGCCCGACGGACGCTATACGTTGGTGTGCATCGCCAATGCCACCAGCCGCTCGCTCATTGACAACAGTACACTGACGCTCGACAGCCTGGCGTTGCGGGCTGCTACGCGCCGCGACGACGGAACCTACGGCAACGTCGACGACCTTTTCTGGTCGATGCAACCGTTCACGATGGAGGAGGGCCACCACACGGTGGAACTGCCACTGGCCGACATCCACTGCCACCTCCATGTGAGACTATGGTGGCACGGCGTCCCTGAGACCGATGGCGACTATACCTTGCGTCTCTATGGCGTCCCGCTGTCGTATTCGGCGGGGCAACAGGGGCTCGTCATCGGTGGGCTGCCCCATCCCGAACTGACCGACTCCCTCGGCGAGCACCGTATTGAGGTGGAGCCATACAACTTCATCATCAGCGGTGAGTTCGTCACCATGCGGTGGACCGACGACCACGTGCCCTGCCTGCAGCTCTGGTGCGGCGACGAGCCGGCCACGCCGCTCATCGACCTCTACAAGGTGTTCTCCGAGTGGCACTGGAGCCCCGACCGCACGCTGGCACAGGACTACTGGCTGAACATTGAGGTGCGCCTCGACGGCTCTGTCGACGTGAGTGTCGGCGGCAGGGGCCGCATCGTCGACTGGCAGGACGGTGGCATCATCGGAAACTGAAGACTATATGATAGTTAATAACATAAGTGATTAGGTAAATAATATTTTTAACATTAAAAACTAAGTGAAAATGAAAAGAATGAGAAACCTCTTGACGGCAGCACTTTTGCTGTCTATTTGTGGCCTCGTCTCCTGTGTGAGTGAGTCCGAGACCTCAGGCAATGGCGAGGACACGGCCGTGACCCGCAGCATTGTCTTCAACATCTCCCTGCCTAACGGCGATCCAGTACATGTGAAGACGCGTGGCATCCAGGACGCTGCCGAATACAGTATCAAGAGCCTGACGATGCTGGTGTTCGATGCCGCAGACGAAAAGCTCAAGGCGAAGGTGGCTGTCGACCTGAGCGGCTCGGCAGGCGTTTCCAACGGCGATGACTGGAAGTACACTTATACTTGGGATCCCTCCGACGGAATGACCTGCCGCTTTATCTTCGTGGCCAACGAGGACGTCGGCGACCTGACGGTGAACACGGATACCTATACCACGGCCATGGCAGCCGTCAGCTCTGCCGGACGTACGCTGACTGCCGGAGCCAGTCTGGCTACGGTGTTCGACCAGTCGACCAACGGCCTTCCCATGACGGGCGTGGCCTACTACAACGTGGGTACGGCCAAGAACGAGATCATCCCCATCGACGCAAGCGCGGCCTCTGCCATCACCGTGCAGGTAGACCTCACCCGTGTCGTGGCCCGTATCGATGTCTATAACAAGACCCCCAACCTCTACATCACCGGCCTCTGTCTCGTACATGCCAACCCGTATTCCTACCTCATGCCTCACAAGGACGGCAGCGACATCACGGATATCCCTGGCGGTATGACCAAGGTGGGCGGTGCCACCGGCGGCCTGCAGCCTTACAACAATGTGTGGGATGACATCAACAACTACACGGTGTCGACCGATCACCCGATGACAGGTTCCGACACGGACGACGGAACGGAGCTGAAGAAGGCCTTCTACTGCTACGAGGACGAGGTCTACGAGAGCGCTACTCCTGCCACCCTCGAGGCCGAGGCGCTGGCCATCCAGGTGACCGGCCGTATTGGTACGACCTATGCCGAAGGTGTGGACGTGTTCTATCAGATACCGTTCACCACAGCCAATCTTCAGACCCCCCTGGCCGACAACAAGAGTGTGGAGATCAAGCGTAACTACCGCTACAAGGTCATCATCGGCGATGGCAGCAGCGTCACTGTCAACAGCCGCATCCGTGCGTCGCTGACCGTTGCCGACTGGACTGGCACACCCGTCAACACGACCTTCGAGGATGCCCTGTTCTTCAGCGATCCGGAACTGGCCTCCCTGGGCACCTACAACCGCGACACGCGTCTGATTACGCTCGCGTCTCACCAGCGGCCTGGCCATCAAGGTCACGGATACCTATGCCACCAGCGTTACCATCACAAGCGCCGAGGTGCTTACCACAGGCTCTACCTGGGAGGCAGCAGGCAGCACGACCGGCTGGCTCAGTGCAGCGGTTGCCGCCGACAACAAGAGTGTCAGCCTGACGGCTACGGCCAACGAGAGCGGCACGGCCCGCATCGGCTCTGTCCGGATCACCTACAGTTATGTCGACGGCAGCGGCGTCACGCAGTCTGGGGCCAAGATCGTGTTCTCGGTCAAGCAGCCGGCGTCTTAGGAGTTAAGAAGTTAAGGAGTTAAAGAAGTTAAGAATAATATGAAACAGAAATATCTATTAATCCTCATGGCTGCGGCCCTGACGCTAACGTTCGGGTCGTGTACGGTCGACGACAGTCCCTCGCAGGGGCGCGTCGCTGACGGCGCCATCCGCTTCAGCCTGACGGGCGACAACCGGGGCAGGACGCGCGCTGATATCCAGCTCGACCGTGAGAAGAGTGTCACATCGGTCATTGCCGTGGCCTTCTACCGCTCTACGGGCAAGTTTGCCACCTGGGCCGAGGCCGTCGATATCAGCGACAGAGGCCTGTCGGCCGACTGGCGTGCCAATCTCGGCACCCCCGACCTCTATGATGTCTACTTCATCGCCAATGCCGACGACAATCTGAAGACAGCCCTCAACACCCTGACGGCAGACACCTCGACCAAAGAGAACTTCTTTGGCATCGAGGCCACCCAGAGCCCCGGCACCTCCACCACCGACGGTGCGTTCCTGATGACCTCCGAGAAGGTGGAGGTCGACATCGACAGCGATCTTGACGGCACCCTGCTCGCCAGCCCCGTCACCGTCACCCGTGCCTCGGCACGCATCGACCTCCAGATCGACGACGACGTGATGGCCTCTGTCAGCAAGGTGACGCTGAAGAACCGCTACACCTCGACGAAGGTGGCCCGCATCGGGGCCGACGCCAGCATGACGGGCCTCGACTCCGAGGATCATGAGTACACTGTCAGCCTCTCCGGCGCAGGCAAGGAGCTCACCGGCACCATCTATGCCTATGAAGACCCGTCGCAGTCGTCGGTACTCATCATCGAGGGCCGCCTCGCCGACGGCACGCCCGGCACGCTTGTCACGCCTGCCGTGCGCTTCGACAGCCAGCACCAGAACGTGGCCCTGCAGCGCAACCACCTCTACACCATCCGCCTGTCGCGTAACACCGACCCCGCCGATGTGGGCGACGTGGATGCCGACATCGTCGTAAAGGACTGGTCGACGGGCGACGTCATCAGCCGGAGCCATACCGCCCTGGCCGTGCGCACCGCGCCGACCTATGCGATTGCCGCCAGCGGCACAGGCTGGACCTATGCCACCGGCACGGTCACACTGACTTCGGCAGCAGAGACCGCCTTCACCGTGACAGTCAACAATACCGGCTCCACACTGTCCAAGGTGGTGTGCAAGGATCAGGTGGAAGGCTTCACCGTGGCCGAGGGCGCCCGCAGCGTCAGTGCTGCAGGATTGCCCGTACAGACGTTCACCGTCACCATCCTGGCCAACACCACGGGCGCGCCGCGCTCATTTACTTTTGCCGTAGAGAACCTGCTCGATGCCGATGCCACAGGCACGGCCTCCTTCACCGTCTCGCAGCCGGCTTCTTAGTAATAATCCATAAAAAAGGTAAAGAATATGAACAGATATATCAAGACAGGCTTTCTGGCTCTGACCCTGATCCTCGGACTGGCCTCGTGCAGCAACGACGTGTTCCTGGGGAGTCATACTGCTCCTGAGGACAATGGCACGCGCGTCATGTTCTCTGTATCCGACGGCGCAGCCAAGACCCGTGCCGCCGTCACACCCACTATGGAGGGCTTCGCCCGTGAGAAAGCCATCGTGGCGGCCAACTCCTATGCCGTGGTGTTCCGCCCCGACGGTACGCTCTACAACGTCTATCGTCTCAGCTACGACGACGTGAGTAGCAAGTACAGCTTCGACGTGGAGAACGGCGGCTACTACTATATGTATGTCGTGGCCAACACCGCCCTCGACCTTACCACCGATGCCAACAAGTCGGCCATCACCGATGCCGACGCCCTCTTCAGTCTCATCGAGACCACCGACCCGGGCACGGCAAAGCAGGCATCAACAAACTTCCTGATGACCTCGCCGAAGACCCTCGTCGACGTCGACGGCAATGAGGACACCGAGCTGGGCTCCGTCACGCTCACCCGTGCCGCCGTGCGCTTCGACATCGACGCCACGGCCATCGAGGGCTTCCAGATCACCAGTGTCGCCATCAGCAACCGCTACACGACCTCCATGCTGGCCCGTGGCAGCGGCAATGCCACCACGATGGACGGACTGACGAAGGCCGCCGCCACCGAGACCTACACCCGCGGTACGGGCAGCGGCCAGGTGGATGCCTCTGGCGCATACGTGGAAGGTACATCGACCTACTATGTCGACGACCAGCAGTGGCTGGGTGTCATCTACGGCTACGAGAACTACAGCGACGCTGATGCCGACGTCACCGAGGTGACCATCCGCGGCACGCTGAAGGGTGTACAGATCATCCACACCGTGAGCTTCAAGGATGCCTCCACGGCTGTCATTACCAAGCCCAAGCGTAACACCATCTATACCGTCACGCTGACCGCCGACGGCAGCGGTGTGGGTGTGGGCGACATCAGCTCCGACATCGTTGTGAAGGACTGGACGGGGCTGGAGACCATCGTCTACGGCGACCTGAACGACCCCACGAAGCCCAGCTTCCAGTTGACGAGCAGCCAGAAGACCAAAGGCTATACTTCTCTTGATGCCGATGCCGCCACGAATACCAATCCCGGCAGCATCATCGTCAGCAGGGCCACTGCCACGACGATCACCCTCACCGTGACGGGTAGGAACATCGGCTCTACGCTCAACTGCCTGGGACATTATGTGAAGGCCGACCATGAGACGGTTACCGCCGATGGCGTGACCATCACACCGGGCGAGGTGACCAACGACGGCAACGGCAACATCGTGCAGGACTGGACCATCGAAATCACTGAGGCGGCCATGCCGGGCTATGGTGACTATCTGACGTTCCAGTTGGCCAACAAGTACAACCTGACGACGGCCTACCGCAACTTCGACGTGGTCACCACACCGAAGCTGCCGATCGAGTATGTGGCACCGTATAACATGGCTTCGAACACGGAGTTTTCCGCTGACAACAATGCTTTAAGCAGTGCATACTTCACTTGGAAGAACACTTCTGCCGCCTCTAATGGCGTTGGGACCGTTGCATGGACCAGTGCTAAAACAAATATTCAGAACTTCATCAACGGCACGGCCGTGCCAGGCTATCATCTGCCCTCGAAGGCTGAGTGGTGCTCGGTGGTGGCTCCGTATCATGCCGCGACGAATTCCCAGACGGCTGCGAACACCGATGCCGCTATGAGCGGAGATGTTAGTCAGCGTATTACTTATAAAAATGGCAAACATACTAATATGACCGAGACGGTGGCCTGGGGTGTGACAAATAATGCAGGCACATACTCTTACGAGGTGAACCGGCTGTTCTACAACGACTACAATTGCCCGAACGATGTGGCGCATACCTATATCGGCTACGGCCTGCGTTTCAGGGAAAACTCCACCACTAACGGCGAATACACCTGCGCCTACCGCTATGAGTATAATACTGCCGATGCAAGTGTCGGCGGTGGTGCCTCGTTGACGATTCAGGTGATCTATGTCGGCGCCGACCCGTCGGTCGATATTGATATGATCAGCGTCGAGAGCTGGTGGGCAAATCCTGACTATACGCTGGTATTGCCTGCTTGCGGCTACTCACCTTATACAAGTCCTGCCGACCACGCCCCCGGTTGGTACTCCTCCGCTACCAATCAGGCCAATGGGTACTACTGGTCGGCTACGCCGAGGGATGCTTCCAGCGTCTGGACCATGTACTTCTACCCGTCGAACGTGATCGGTAACAATTGGAATCTACCAGGCTACGGCTTCTCCGTCCGCCTGTTTGCCGATAAAGAATAGCTATGCCGAAGGCATCTCGAAACATTAATTCATGGCGGGCGGTTTCGCCGCCCGCCCCCGTAGCCCGCCGTCAGGCGGGCCGAAAATGAAAAAAAGCAGATGGCATCGATAAATGATATACTGAAAGCAGAGTCCAGAACCAGCCTCACGATCCGGCTCTACCGCGAGGGGAGCCTCTTCTTCAAGGCCTACGAGCGCAGTGCCTACCTCTTCGTAAACCATGTGCGCCCCTATCAGGTGCAGTGCCGTTACTACAAGGTGTGCAATGGCGACGTGGTGTCGCTGGGCTTCCCTCAGAAGACGCTGCCGTCGTTAGGCTGCACCTATGTCGAGAATGCCGACGGCACGGTGAGCATCCCCGTTGATGCCGAGGTCGACGAGCAGGCGTTCCAGGAGTGGAAGGCCTATCTGCCGAAGGCGCAGCCCGTATCGGTGGATGGGGCAGGCGAGGAGGGGGTGGAGGATGAAGTGTTGCAGCTGCTGCGGCAGTTCAATCTGGCCGGCTCCACGCCGATGGAGGCGATGCTGTTTGTCTCCGACCTGCAGCGTATGCTGAGAAAGGGAAAGGCCTGAAGTGTATGAACTACGAGAACCTGCCCGTCTATAAGTCGACCTTCGACCTGTTGCTGCAAGTGTATCGCATCAGTGGCAATATGCAGCGCGACTACCGCTTCACGCTGGGCGAACAGCTGAAGCTGCAGCTGCAGAAGCTGCTGGTGCTGATCTACCAGGCCAACATCTGCGACGACAAGCTGAAGGCTATCGGGGCGTGTCGCCACCAGCTGGTCGAGGTGCGTATCCTGTTCCAGCTGGCTCAGGAGCTCAACCTGTTCAGGGACAAGCAGTCGGCGCAGCTGAGCATCAAGGTGAGCGACATCTCCAAGCAGCTGCAGCAGTGGGAGAGCTATTTTAAGAAACAGACAGAAAAGAAATAGAGTATTTCTGTCTCCTGACTCCTGTCTCCTGTCTCCTGACTCCTGTCTCCTGTCTCCTAAGAGCAAGCGAAGCTTGCGAAAATAAAATTGTAAAAATTAGTCACAGAGGTGAAATCGTGACAAGGCCCGCGTAGGGCAGTCTGGAGTGCGGTTGCACGAGAGCGGTGTTCAGTGATGAGCCGCGCAGCCGCAGAGAGACAATGCAGATTCGGTAACCCACCGGCAGGCACCTGCCTGCTGGTTATATCCTCCCGACAGACTGTGGAGGGTCCTCGTGGGGATCGAGGCGCCAAAGCGAACATCACGCGCCCCCTCCTTGCAGGCACAGCGTCAGTGGTTACGACTGCCGTACCGTTCGGCGCACCTCCTCCGCTACCAATCAGGCCAATGGGAACTACTGGTCGGCTACGCCGAGGGATGCTTCCAACGTCTGGAACATGAACTTCAACCCGTCGAACGTGAACGGTAACAATTGGAATCAACCAGGCAACGGCTTCTCCGTCCGCCTGTTTGCCGAGGCATCTGCGCTTGTCACGACCATCTCTTCTTAAACATTTCAGTGATGGAACAACAGCAGGCAGACTACCTGTTGCTGGTGCGCTATCTGCAACGTGCCTATCGCGACGCGCGCAGGAACAAGGCTTCGACGAACAACTGCATCCGGTTCGGCATGAACCGTGAGGATGAGATTTCGGAGCTGGCACTCAGCATTCTGGAGCACCGTTACGTGATGCGGCCAAGCATCTGTTTCCTGGTGACCGTGCCCGTGATGCGGGAGGTCATCGCAGCAGACTTCCGCGACCGGCTGGTGCACCACTTGATCTTTAACTTCCTGAATCCCCATCTGGAGCGACTGCTGATCCACGACTGCTATTCGTGCAGGAAGGGTAAGGGTACGGGTTTCGGTATTGATCGTCTTGAACATCATATACGTTCCTGTTCCCGTAATTACACGCAGCCCTGCTATGCCCTGCAGATAGATATCAGCAGCTACTTCATGAGCATCGACCGCTGGCGGCTCTACGGCATGGTGCAGGAGCTGATGGTGCGCATCGGCGCGCAGCGCGACCGCAAGGGGCGGTTCCTGCGCGACCTGAAGATCTATGGCTGGGTGGAGTATCTGGTGAAGATGGTGGTGCTCTACGACCCGATGCAGAACTGCGAGTACCGCGACCCTTTGCGCCTGTTCCTCCAGCTGCCCCCGTCGAAGTCGCTGCGTAACTCTCCGGAGGACGTGGGCCTGCCCATCGGCAACCTGACCAGCCAGCTCTTCTCGAACCTTTACATGAACGGCTTCGACCACTATATGAAGCGCGTGCTGAAGGTGAGACACTACGGGCGCTATGTGGATGACGCCTTCTGTATCGGCAACGATCCCCAGTGGCTCCTGTCTCTCGTGCCCCAGGCCGACGGGTATCTGCGGCAGCACCTGGGCCTGCATCTGAACCTGAGGAAGACGAAGCTCACCGACGTGCGGCACGGGGTGTCGTTTCTGGGCATCCATCTGAAACCTTACCGCCGGTATGTGAAGACGAAGACGCTGAAGCGTATGCAGATAGAGGTGGTCAGGATGAACCGCACGCCGGAATACAGGCTGCGCGACCACCGCGTGAGGGAGGAGCTGCTGTCGAAGGCCAACTCGCTGCTGGGTATCCTGAACCAGACACGGTCGTACAACCTCAGACGGCGGCTGTTTGCCAATAGCGTGATGTATAAGTTTGCCTATGGCAGCAAGTATATGAAGAAGTTTGTTTTAATTTAATGATGATGAGAAAAAAACATAATGAAAACAAGATGATACCCGTCAACGGGTATTGCAGACATCTGATGGCCGGCTATCAGATACAGTTGCACGATGGCGTGCAAATCCGCTTTACGAGTACGGTGCCCGACCAGTACATGCTGTATGCCGACGAGGATAGCTTCGCCTGCATCGTGCGGCGTATGCTCACCGATGCCGTCAGTGCCACGCGCGAGGGGAGCATCGACGTGTGCGTCACCGACCAGGGGGCGCCGGGGATGCTGACCGTGTCGGTCACCGATACGGGCCCGACGGGCCGGGAGCCTGATGCCCGCCTGACGGCCATCGCCATGAGGCGGCTGCACGGATTCTTCTTCATGGACCCGTACTACAAGCTCGGCACCCGGGTCTTGCTGAACATCACAATAAATAGATAAATTTAACTTTCGCAAGCTTCGGTTGATTTTAGGAGACAGGAGACAGGAGTCAGGAGACAGGAGGCTTTATCTTCCTTTATCTCCCTGTCTCCTGTCTCCTGTCTCCTGTCTCCTGACTCCTGTCTCCTGTCTCCTGACTCCTGTCTCCTGACTCCTGTCTCCTGACTCCTGTCTCCTGTCTCCTGTCTCCTGACTCCTGTCTCCTGACTCCTGTCTCCTGTCTCCTGTCTCCTGACTCCTGTCTCCTGTCTCCTGTCTCCTGTCTCCTGTCTCCCTTTATCTACATAACATGCGAATAGATAAATTTTGCGTTTTAGACGTTATTCTATGAAAAAAATCATCATAAATATTTGGTAGTTTGATAAAAATGTTGTAATTTTGCACCATAAACTAAAAACATAGTTTTTATGATGCTCATCGA
This sequence comes from uncultured Prevotella sp., assembly GCA_905235325.1. GTDB lineage: Bacteria > Bacteroidota > Bacteroidia > Bacteroidales > Bacteroidaceae > Prevotella. The sequence continues at coordinate 11,382 of CAJOLE010000085.1, forward strand.
CCCTTGCAACCCAGGTCAATGTTATTGGGCTGCGTACATAACAAATGGCGCTCTGCGCGAAAACTCCCCTAATCATATAGGGAAGCACCGTAATTAGCGGTGCATCCCTTTTCTTTACACAATCCCTAAGGCATCAGACGTGTCTGTTGGCTAAAAGAATTGTGAGTAAGCATTCCTGTGTAATTAATTTTGGGAATGCATACAGCTACCCTTGTGCATAATTAATTCTTTAACTCTATGAGTTTATGACAAAGACAAAGAAGAAAGCCCCTGCCGAGGGCGGGGAGATGAAGGAACACAAGAAGCCGTGGCAGGAGCAGTATGCCACGGTGGAGGAGATCAAGGCGTTTCTCAGAGACCACGTCTACCTGAGGTTCAACACCGTGAAGCATCAGGTGGAGGCCCGTCTGCCGTCGGAAGACCCCTTCTGCTGCAACAGTGAGCTGGCTCAGTTTGTGACCGACGACTGGCAGCCGATGGGCGACCGCCTGTTTAAGACGCTGCTGACAGCCCTTCAGACAGTGAAGGCCACGCGTGAGCGAGACCTTGAGACGGTGCTGGGCTCGGGATTCGTGCCGCAGTTCCATCCGTTTCTCTACTACCTGAACCGCCTGCCGCCCTGGGACGGCCAGAACCATATCCTGCTGCTCTCGACCTCGGTCAGTGTGAAGGGCGGCATGGACAAGCAGATGCTCTTCTATGAGTACCTGAGGAAATGGCTCGTGGCGATGGTGGCCAGCTGGCTCGACGACGACGTGGTGAACCAGAGCGTGCTGGTGTTCATCGGCGAGCAGGGCCTGTACAAGACCACCTGGTTCAGTCATCTGCTGCCGCCCCAGCTGCGCCAATACTTCCGCATCAAGGTCAACTCAAGCAAGGTGGGGAAGGACGACCTGATAGCCATGTCGCAATTCGGGCTGGTGTGCTATGAGGAGCTCGACGTGATGCGGCCTTCAGAGGTGAACACGATGAAGACGGTGGTGACGATGCCCTTCATCGACGAGCGCCGTCCCTACGGCCATTACATGGAGCACATGCCCCATGTGGCCTCGTTCTGCGGTACGGGCAACAACCTGCAGTTCCTCAACGACTCGTCGGGCAACCGCCGCTGGCTGCCCTTCGAGGTAGAGAGCATCGACTCGCCCCGTGAGCATCCCTTCGACTACGAGGCCATCTACAGCGAGGCCTATGCCCTCTATCGGCAGGGCTTCCGCTACTATTTCTCGAAAGCCGAGGAAGAGGTGCTAAGGGCGCATAACGAGGTGTTCGAGACACCCAGTCAGGAGAAGGAGATGATCAGCAGGAGTTTCCGCCAGCCCCACGGGAACGAGCGTGGCGAGTTCTTCACTGCCACCGATATCCTGTTGGCCGTCGGTGCCCACCCGGCATTGCGACTGACGGTCGAGAAGATAGGCACTGCCATGCGGTCGCTGGGCTTCCAGCCACAACGCTCGCATGGCCGTCGCGGCTACCGTGTGGTGGCCTACAAGGCCGAGGAGATAGAGCAGAACCGCCGTCTGTTGGCCTA
>CAJOLE010000086.1 GCA_905235325.1 uncultured Prevotella sp.
GAACGGGAGCGACGCACAATCTCTTGGTTAATAATGAATTAGTGTTGTCTGTTCTCCTGTTTGGGAGTGGCGGCACCTTGTGCCTGCTGCGCCTCCCGGCTGTTCATCTGTACTGTCTGTTTCTTGGGTCGTTTGTTTTAAGGGTTCTACATTCTGTTTATTTCTATGTTTGGCAGCAGGGGGCGACGTGGCTTCCTGCTTCATCGCTGCAAAGTTAATCATTTTCTGCGAAAGTCGCAAGGATGTTGAGCAGAAAAAGTTCTTTTAGGTACTGACGTTTACAGTGAACGGTCTGTTCGGCCTGGTTTTTGGCGTGGATGGCCAAGGCAAATCAGTTTATCTTGTAGTCCAGCGCCTCGGTCCGCTCGATATAGTCAATCAACTGGTGATGGACATCGACGGTACACGTCTTCGACTTCAGCAGCACGTGGTGCTTGCCGAGCGAGTCGCGCAGCTGGAAGAAGACCTTCGTCTTGCCGGGGTGCTCGCTGACCACCTCGCCCAGCTCGGCGACGATCTGGTCGTCGAGCAGGTCGGTGGTCAGCTGGATGGTGATGCGGTCGACGGCCTTCTCCTTGATGGTCTGCAGGAACTCCACGCCCGTGACCTTCAGGTCTTTCGGCCCGTCGCTGTTGTTCCTGAAGCGCGGCTGCACCTTGCCCGTGATGTAGACAGAGGCTCCCATGCTGAAGAATCCCGAACGTAATCCCCAGTCCTCGCCGAACAAGGCGAGCTCGCCTGCCCCCTCGAAGTCTTCGAGGGTGACGATGCCGAAGGGCTTGCCCGTCCGGGTGAGCCCCGTTCTGATGGCCGTGACGATGCCTCCGATGACGACATCCTGGCGGTCGGAGAGCTTTTCGACGTCGGCCAGCTCCTGACACTTGGTGTTGCATAGGTTGTCGAGCACGATCTTGTATTCGTCTAAGGGATGTGCCGAGAGATAGATGCCCACGAGGTCGCGCTCCTTGTTGAGCCGCTCGATGTCGCTCCAGCGCACGTCGGTCTTCGGGATGGGCGGCGTGGCAATCTCTACGCCGTCGTCGAAGCCGCCGAAGAGCGAGTTCTGGGCCTGCTGCTTTTCAGCCTGATAGGTCTGCCCGTAGCGCACGAGCGTGTCGATGAACAGCTCGCCCTTGGCATTGGGGGCGAAGAACACCTCGCGCCGCCCGCCGACGAAGTTGTCGAAGCCGCCGCTGAGGGCCAGCGACTCGTATGCCTTGCGGTTGACGCTGGCAAAGGAGACGCGCTGGGCGAAGTCGAAGATGCTGGTGAAGGGGCCGTTCTTCTCGCGCTCTTCGATGATGGCCTGGGCGGCGGAGTCGCCCAGGCCCTTGATGGCTGCCAGCCCGAAGCGTATCTCGCCCTTGTGGTTGACGCCGAACTTCTGGTACGACTCGTTGACGTCGGGGCCCAGCGTGGCAATGCCCATCTGCTTGCACTCGTCCATGAGCTTGGTGATCTCCGTGATCTGGTCGCGGCGGCGGCTCATGATGGCGGCCATGAACTCGGCGGGGTAGTTGGCCTTGAGGTAGGCCGTCTGGTAGGCCACCCAGGAGTAGCAGGCGGCGTGCGACTTGTTGAAGGCGTAGGAGGCGAAGGACTCCCAGTCGCCCCAGATCTTCTCGAGCACCTTGGGGTCGTGCCCGTTCTTCTTGCCGCCCTCGATGAACTTCGGCTTCATGGCGTCGACGATGTCCTTCTTCTTCTTACCCATCGCCTTGCGCAGGGCGTCGCTCTCGCCTCGGGTGAAGTCGGCGAGGAGACGTGAGAGCAGCATGACCTGCTCCTGGTAGACGGTGATGCCGTAGGTGTCCTTGAGGTACTTCTCCATCACCGGAATGTCGTATGTAATAGGTTCGCGCCCGTGCTTGCGGTCGATGAACTGGGGAATGTAGCCCATGGGGCCCGGTCGGTAGAGGGCGTTCATGGCTATGAGGTCCTCAAAGACGGTGGGCTGCAACTCGCGCAGGTACTTCTGCATACCTGCCGACTCAAACTGGAAGGTGCCGATGGTGCGGCCCTGCTGGTAGAGCTGGTAGGTCTTCGGGTCGTCGATGGGAATGTTGTCGAGGTCGATGTCGATGCCGCGGTGCTGCTTGATGTTGGCGCAGGCCTCCTTCAGCTCGGAGAGGGTCTTCAGGCCGAGGAAGTCCATCTTGATGAGCCCTGTCGACTCGATGACGTGGCCGTCGTACTGCGTGCAGTTCGTCTTCGTGTCCTTGAAGTCGGGGTCGTCGGCGGTCGAGACGGGCACCCAGTCTGAGATGGGGTCGCGGCAGATGATGAATCCGCAGGCGTGGATGCCCGTGCCGCGGACGGTGCCCTCGAGCATCTTGGCATACTTGATGGTGTTGGCCATGGCAGGGTCGCGCGAGGCTTCGGCATCGCGCAGCTCGGGCACGGCCTTGATGGCGTTGGCAAGGTTCATCTTCGGCGTCTTGCCGTCCACCTCGGGCAGCCGGTCGGGAATGGCCTTGCACAGCTTGTTCGACTCTGACAAGGGCAGCTTCTCGACGCGGGCCACGTCCTTGATAGAGTTCTTCGTGGCCATCGAGGCGTAGGTGATGATGTGTGCGCAATTCTCGTGGCCGTACTTGTCCATCACCCACTTCAGCACCTTGCCGCGGCCGTCGTCGTCGAAGTCGGTGTCGATATCGGGCAGCGAGATGCGGTCGGGGTTGAGGAAACGCTCGAACAGCAGGTCGTACTTCAGCGGGTCGATCTTCGTGATGCCCAAGCAGTAGGCCACCACGCTTCCGGCCGCCGAGCCACGGCCCGGCCCCACCCAGACGTCCAGCTCGTCGCGGGCTGAGTTGATGAAGTCCTGCACGATGAGGAAGTAGCCGGGGAAGCCCATCGTCTTCATGATGTGCAGCTCGAAGCGCACGCGGTCGTCGACCTCCTTGGGCAGCGACGAGTGCAGAATGGTGTACGACGACTCCGGACTGCCCGTTACCACTTCCACCTTTTCCATTTTCAGCTCCTCGTCGGGCAGATAGCGCTGACGGGCGCCCTTGTAGGCCAGCTCGGCCAGGTAGTCGGCTTCGAACTTGATGCGGTAGAGCTTGTCGTAGCCTCCGAGCTTCTTGATCTTCTTCTCGCCCTCCTCGCGGGGCATGGGGTTCTCGCCGTTCTCGTCGCGGGTGAACTCCTCGTAGAGTTGCTCCTCGCTGATGCGCTGCCGCCATGCCTCCTCAGTGCCGAACGACTCGGGAATGGGGAAGAAGGGCATGATGGGGTCGTGGTCGATGCTGTAGATTTCCACCTTATCCAGAATCTCCAGCGTGTTCGACAGGGCCTCGGGCACGTCGCTGAAGATGGCGTTCATCTCCTCGCGCGTCTTGAACCACTCCTGCTTCGAGTAGAGCATACGGGTAGGGTCGTCGAGGTCCTTGCCCGTCGAGAGACAGAGCAGGTGGTCGTGGGCCTCGGCATTCTCCTCGTCGACGAAGTGTACGTCGTTGGTGCAGACGAGCTTGATGCCATACTCGCGGGCCAGCTTGATGAGCTCCTGGTTGACGGGCTCCTGCTCCTTGAAGGTGTCGCGGTTGGCACGTATCGTGGGGTCCTTCACCTCGTGGCGCATCAGCTCCAGATAGTAGTCGTCGCCAAACAGGTTGTGGTACCACTCTATGGCCTCGCGTGCACCGGCCATGTCGCCCCGGCTGATTTTGCGGGGCACCTCGCCGGCAAGGCAGGCCGAGCAGACGATGAGTCCCTCGTGGTAGCGCTGCAGGTCGTCGCGGTCGGTGCGCGGCCGCATATAGTAGCCGTCGACCCATGAGTTACTGACCAGCTTGATGAGGTTCTTGTAGCCCCGGTAGTTCTTGGCAAGCACGATGAGGTGGTAGCCGCTCTGGTCTTCCTTGCCCCGGCGCAGCGACTTGGAGCCGTGGCGCGAGACGTACATCTCGCAGCCGAAGATGGGCTTGAAGGGCTCCAGACCCTCCTTCTGCCGCTTCTTGTTGATGCCGACGCAGTAGTCGTGCAGCTCCTTGACGCCGAACATATCGCCGTGGTCGGTAATGGCCATGCCGCGCATGCCGTTGCCGATGGCCTTGTCTACGAGCTTCGAAATCTTGGACTGTCCGTCGAGTATGGAGTAATAGGTATGTACGTGTAGGTGAATGAAGTCTTCCATGCGTGCAAAGTTACGCTTTTTCGGCTGAACAGCCAAAGAAACGATGTTAAGTAATGATAAATACTCCCACTCACCCACCAAGCATTGCCCCCTCCCCAAGCTCCCTGAGCAGCGAGGGGCAGGGAGAGGGGCTTGGAGCTTACATAAACGTCACGGTCTGTTCGACGGGCTTGCGGTCGGCGTGTCTGGGACTGGGGGCTGCATTCTCCGACGGCGTGCCCAGCGAGAGAATCATCAGGATGCGCTCGCTTGCGGGCAGGCCGAGAAGAGCGTGGAGCCGGTCCGGGTCGAAAGCGTTCACCCAGCAGCTGCCGAGTCCGACAGCCTGAGCCGCGAGTGCCATGTGTGTAGCAACGATGGTGGCATCCTCGGCGCCAGAGTCATACTTCTCGCCGGGATAGACGAAGGTGTTTTCCGTGTCCCAAGCGACGACCAGACAGGTTGGCGCACCATAGCGGGAACGGGTCACGTCGTCGATCTTTGCCAGAGATTCCGGCGACTGGCACACATAGACGTGCTGCTCCTGAAGGTTCTTGGCCGTGGGAGCCAGACGCCCGGCCTCCAGGATATAGTCAAGCTGTTGTTTACTCACCTGCTCCGCCTTGAAGCTGCGGCAGGAATAACGGTCGCGTACCACGTCCAGGAATGCCTGAGCCGCGGCGTTGTCTTTCATCATGTTCTGCATAATCTCTGATACCTTTTGAGATGGTTCGTCCGTCAAGCAACGCGGTACAGACATCTCCTCCGTTGTGATGAAGGTGATCCGCTTGGGGTTCGAACCCAAGACACCCGCCTTAAAAGGGCGGTGCTCTACCTACTGAGCTAGCGGATCTACCCGGTTTTGCCGTAAAGCGGGTGCAAAGTTACGACATTTATTTGAATTAGCCAAATTTATTCGGGTGAATTTTTCTCTTCGAGCACTTTTTGGTAGCATTCGCGGCATAAAGGCTCGTATTCCTGAGTTTCGCCGAGCAGGATGCGGCGGTCGCCGGCCACGATGCGGTGGCTGACGTAGGCGAGAGCACCACACCTGACACAGATGGCGTGAACCTTGGTGACGTCGTCGGCAATGGCACAAAGGGCGGGCATGGGGCCGAAGGGCGCTCCGCGAAAGTCCATGTCAAGCCCGGCGATGATGACGCGCACCCCACGGTTGGCCAGTTCGTTGCAGACATCGGGTAGTCCGGCATCGAGGAACTGCGCCTCGTCGATACCGACGACATCGATGTTGCTGGAGAGCAGGAGGATGCTCGCCGACGACTCGATGGGCGTCGAAGGGATGTGGTTCTGGTCGTGGCTGACGACGTCCTCCTCGGAATAGCGCACGTCAATGGCGGGCTTGAAGATCTCTACACGCTGCTTTGCAAACTGGGCCCGGCGCAGTCGCCGGATGAGTTCCTCGGTCTTGCCTGAGAACATGGAACCGCAGACGACCTCGATGCGGCCGTGGCGGCGTATTTCACCGTTAATATTGTTGTTCATAGTGCAAAATTACGAAAAAAAGTGAAAAGTGGAGATTGAATCGTGAAAAAAATGTCGCCACAAGCTGTTATTTCCCATTTTTTACTAACTTTGCACCCACAATGGGCATATTATACATTGTTCCGACGCCTGTCGGCAATTTGGAAGACATGACGCTGCGTGCCATCCGTATATTAAAAGAGGTGGACGTCGTGCTGGCTGAGGATACCCGGACATCGGGCATTCTCCTGAAGCATTTCGACATCAAGAACCAGCTGCTGTCGCACCATAAGTTCAACGAGCACGGCACGGCGGCGGGGGTCGTCGGCCGTCTGTCGGCAGGCGAGAATGTGGCACTTATCAGCGATGCAGGCACACCGGGCATCAGCGATCCGGGCTTTTTCCTTGTGCGCGAGGCCGTCAAGGCCGGCATCGAGGTGCAATGCCTTCCCGGCGCAACGGCTTTCGTTCCGGCACTGGTCAGCAGCGGCCTGCCCTGCGACCGTTTCGCCTTCGAGGGCTTCCTGCCGCAGAAGAAGGGCCGCCAGACAAAGATTCTGAGCCTGGCCGACGAAGAGCGGACGATGGTGTTCTATGAGTCGCCCTACCGTGTGTTGAAGACGCTGGAACAGTTTGCCGAGGCTTACGGCGGCGACCGTCCCGTAAGCGTCTGCCGCGAGATTTCGAAGGTTCACGAGGAGAGTGTCCGCGGCACGCTGACAGAGGTCATCGCCCATTTCAAGGAGCACGAGCCCCGTGGCGAGTTTGTCATCGTTCTGGGCGGAAAGGGGGAAGTAAAGAGTGAGAAGTGAAAAATCAAAAACAATTATACGATTATGAAGAAATTAGTATTATTCGCCGCTTGCGTGCTGGCAATGGCCGGCTGCAACGAGAAAGCTGCAAAGGTAGACTTGGTGTCGAATGTCAAGGTTGACTCCCTGAACCAGATTATCGAGCAAAAGGACAACGAGATCAACGACATGCTGAGTACCTTTGGCGAGATTGAAGAAGGCTTCCGCCAGATTTCCGAGGCAGAGAACCGCGTGTCGGTGGCCCAGCAGGGCGAAGGTGTCAACTCGAAGCAGCGCATCCGTGAGAACATCCAGTTCATCCAGACCACGATGAAGCAGAACAAAGAGCTCATCAACAAGCTGAAGCAGCAGCTGCGCGAGAGCAGCGTGAAGAGCGAGGCCCTTCGCAAGCTCGTGGAGAACCTGAGCAAACAGCTGGAGGAGAACGAGAAGCAGATGCTGGTTCTGCGCGAACAGTTAGACGAGAAGGACGTACACATCATGGAACTCGACGAGCAGGTGGCCAACCTGAACACCGACGTCAAGGAACTGACGACGGAGTCGAACCAGCGTGCCGAGACCATCTCCGTGCAGGACAAGCAGCTGAATACGGCCTGGTTCGTGTTCGGCACCAAGGACGAGCTGAAGGAACAGCAGATCCTCGTCGACGGCAAGGTGCTGCAGTCGAGCTTCAACAAGGAGTACTTCACGAAGATCGACATCCGCGTCGACAAGGAGGTGAAACTCTACTCCAGCTCAGCCAAGATCCTGACGTCGCACCCGTCGAGTGCCTACACGCTGCAGCGCGATGCCAACAAGCAGTATGTGCTCCGCATCACCGACCCGCAGCTGTTCTGGTCGACGAGCAAGTATCTGGTAGTACTGGTCAAATAACGCAGGAATGCTGGAAACGAAGGTCTTCAAGCTTTGCCGGAACATCCTCTTCGCTCTGGCAGCCGTCTTACTGTCAACGGGATGCGAAGAGGTGAGCAGCAGTAGCTCCATCACGCTCACATCAGGGAGCGTGGTGGAGCTGTACCCTGCTGTCAACCAGAGCAAAGACCTCGTTTTCGAGTCGTCAGGCGATTGGACGGCTACCTGCCTTGCCGACTGGGTGAGCTTCTCGCCCAAGAAAGGCGGCAGCGGAAAGAACACCATCAAGGTAACTACAGCTGCCACCAACAAGACCAAGAGCACACGGTCGACATCAATCACCATCAGGTGCGGAGCGCAGCAACGGAGCGTCACCGTGGTGCAGAGCGGCAAGTATGCCATCTTCGACCAGAAGCTCTATACCGTTTCAGCCGACGGGGGTAAAGTGTGGCTCAGCTTCAAGAGCAATCTGGAGCAGAGCGACAATCTGCAAATCAGATACTCCCAGCAGGACTGGATCAGCTGGCCAAGCGGTAGTCGCCAGACGCGGGCAGAATGGTCGGGCAAGACCGAGGAACTGACGGTTGCGCCAAACCAGACCAACAGCAACAGGACGGCCATATACATCCTGGCAATGCCTACATCCGACGGCCAATGGATGGGGCTCGACACCGCCTACGTCTCGCAGAGCGGCATATTCAGCGAATACGAGTCGAAGGACTTCTCGGCCGACGGGAAGGTCACGGTCATGCAACAGGCAACGGTCGGGAAGGGCATCCCCATCGTGCTGATGGGCGACGGCTTTGCCGACAAGGACATCAGCGACAGCACCTATTCGCAGGCTATGGAGAAAGCCATGGAGAACATCTTCAGCGAAGAGCCCGTCAAGTCGTTGCGCGACTATTTCAACGTGTATGCCGTCACTGCCGTCTCAAGGAGCGACGGCGTGGGCACTGACTACCATACCGTCTTCAGCACCGTGCCGAGCAACATTGACCCGCAGATAGAGTTCAATGCCAACAAGGTAGATGAATACACGAAAAAGGTCAACGGCATCGACTTCGAGAACACGCTGACGGTGGTCATCGTCAACAGCAACAATCACAACGGTGTCACCACACTGCTCCTTGACCAGAAGAGCGGGAAGCCCCGCCAGCGCGCCATTGCCCTCTGCACCCTCCACGACGGCATCGGCGACGAGGAGTTCCGCCAGGTACTGGTACATGAGGCCATCGGCCACGGCCTGGCCAAGCTGGCCGATGAGTACGGCTACGACTACAAAGGGCCTGCCACCGACGATGTTGTCAAGCAAATTCAGTTCTACCATGGCTACAGCTGGATGCTGAACGTCGACGACTCCGACGACAAGGGCAAAGTGGCATGGAAAGACTTTATCGGCGACAGCCGCTTCGGCTCGGAGAACATCGGCATCTACGAAGGAGGCTACACCTACGCCAAAGGCGTATTCCGCCCGACCGAGGAGAGCATGATGCGCCAGAACAAAAGCCCGTTCAATGCCCCGAGCCGCAAAGTCATCTTCGACCGCATCATGCAGCTGGGCGAAGGCAGGGAATCATCGACCGTCGATGTGTTCGCCGCCTTCGACGAGCAGCACAAGCCCACCAGCTGGAGCTACGCCACCACCCGCGCCGTCTGGCAACACCGGAATCCGGCTCCACCCGTCATTAAGTGGACTGAATAGCATCGCCCGAATTAGTTGCGTTCTGAAAACCCGCCGCCTTTTCGCCAAAACCCGGCGCCTTTTCACCAAAACCCGCCGCCTTTTCCCATTCAGCCCATCCTGCCCATTCAGTCCATCACCCGCCACGCTCAGGTGTCGGTTCTGGTGTCGGTTCCACCTCTGAAGGCGGTCGTCGAGGGCCGTTTTTCTCGATGAAACCGCCCTTTTTTGCATATATAGTTGTCATTCGCAGGTTTTATCCTACACTTCCTACACACCTAAAAATTTCGGGCAGGTGTAGGGAGTGTAGGAAGTGTAGGATGTATCCTGTTATTCGTAACTATATCGTTGGCTATTTGTCATGGCCCAACGGTGACTAAATGACAGAGTCCTTGCCCCAATATGAACATTTTGTTCACTTTTATTTGTTTATTTTCAGAAAAACCATTAACTTTGCACAGTTTTTTATACAATTGTTAAAACAAAGAGAGAATTATGAAGAAAAGACTAACTCTGTTGCTGGCAGTCCTCTTCCTGTGTTTGGGAGGAGCATTTGCCCAGACTAAGGTTAGCGGCACGGTCGTTTCTCAGGACGACGGCGAGCCCATCATCGGCGCTTCCGTCGTAGTCCAGGGAGCCAAGACCGGTGTCGTTACAGATGTGAACGGCCGATTCTCGCTGACCGTCCCCCAGGGGAAGAAGCTCAGCGTGAGCTACATCGGCATGACCACACAAGTATTGAATCCCCAAAGCACGATGCGCATCGAGCTCATCCCCGACGGTCAGGCCCTCGACGAGGTTGTCGTCACGGGTATGCAGAAGACCGACCGACGGCTGTTTACCGGTGCGACGACAAAAATCGCCGCTGAAGACGCCAAGCTGAACGGTGTCGCCGACATCTCGCGCTCGCTCGAAGGCCGTTCTGCCGGTGTCAGTGTGCAGAACGTCAGCGGTACGTTCGGTACGGCTCCCAAGATCCGCGTCCGCGGTGCCACCTCTATCTACGGTTCGTCGAAGCCCCTGTGGGTGGTCGACGGTGTCATCATGGAGGACGTGACCGAGGTGGATGCCGACGACCTGTCGAGCGGTGACGCCGAGACGCTGATTTCGAGTGCCATTGCCGGCCTGAACTCCGACGACATTGAGTCGTTCCAGATTCTGAAGGACGGTTCCGCCACCTCTATATATGGTGCGCGCGCGATGGCCGGCGTGATTGTGGTCACCACCAAGAAAGGTAAGGCCGGTTCAAACCGTATCAGCTATACCGGTGAGTACACCATGCGCCTCAAGCCCAGCTACTCAAACTTCAACATCATGAACTCTCAGGAGCAGATGTCGGTCTATCGCGAGATGGAGAAAGGCGGATGGCTGAACATGGCCGAGACCTACCGTGCCTCCGAGAGCGGCGTCTACGGCAAGATGTATCGGCTGATCAACACCTACGACGAGGCTACCGGCCAGTTCGCCATGCCCAATACCGATGCAGCACGCACTGCCTATCTGCGCGAGGCCGAATACCGCAACACAGACTGGTTTGACGAGCTGTTCAACAGCACCATCCAGCACAACCACTCCATCAGCCTTTCGTCAGGCACTGAAAAGGCTCAGTACTACACCTCGTTCTCGCTGATGAGCGACCCGGGATGGTACAAGAAGAGCGAAGTGCAACGCTACACGGCCAATATCAACGCCAACTACAACATCTCAAAGAAGGTCACCCTTAACTTGATCGGCAACGCTTCTTACCGCAAGCAGCAGGCCCCCGGCACGCTGGCTTCCGACATCGACCCGGTGTATGGTGAGGTTCGCCGCGACTTCGACATCAACCCCTACAGCTACTCGATGAATACGTCGCGCACGCTGGCCGCCAACGAGTTCTACGTCCGCAACTATGCCCCGTTCAACATCCTGAACGAGCTGGAAAACAACTATATGGACCTTGACGTGGTCGACACCCGTTTCCAGGCTGAGTTGCAATACAAGCCTATCCAGAAGGTCACCCTGTCGGTACTTGGCGCTTACAAGTACTCGACGACCTCGCAGGACCACTACATCAAGGACGGCTCCAACCAGGCCATGGCATACCGTGCGATGGACGATGCCACGATGCGCGACAACAACCCCTGGCTCTACAGCGACCCCGACGTCGAGAACAGCCTGAAGGAGTCTGTGCTCCCATACGGCGGCTTCTATCGTCAGACCAAGTACAAGATGAACAGCTGGGACTTCCGTGCCACGGCCAACTACAACGACGTGTTCAACGAAGACCACATCGTCAACCTGTTCGGTGGTCTGGAGGTGAACAATGTCGAGCGCAGCAAGACGTTCTTCAACGGCGTCGGTATGCAGTACGACATGGGTATGCTGGCCAAGTATGACTATCACTACTTCAAGCAGACCGAGGAGGAGAATGCTGCCTACTTTACCGTGACCAACACGAACAACAGGTCGGCCGCCTTCTTCGCCAATGCCACCTATTCGTGGAAGGGCCGCTACACCGTGAACGGCACCGTGCGCTACGAGGGTACCAACAAGCTCGGTAAGAGCCGTTCGGCTCGCTGGTTGCCGACATGGAACATCTCCGGTGCATGGAATGCCCACGAGGAGGCTTGGTTCCACGACACCTTCCAGAATGCGCTGTCAAACTTCACGCTGAAGGCTTCTTACTCACTGACCGGCGACCGCGGACCCTCGTCGGTCTCTAACTCGCAGGTCATCATACAGAGTTTCAACCCCTGGCGACCCTTCACCAATGTCGGCGAGAGCGGCTTGGAGATCGACGACCTCGAGAACAGTGAGCTGACCTACGAGAAGAAGCACGAGTTCAACATCGGCGCCGAGCTGGGCTTCCTGAACAACCGTATCAACTTCGCCTTCGACTGGTATAAGCGTAACAACTACGACCTGATCGGCACCATCAACACGATGGGTATCGGCGGCCAGACCGTCAAGTATGCCAATGTCGCCTCAATGAAGTCGCACGGCGTCGAGTTCACGCTCTCTACCAAGAACATCGTCACCAAGGACTTCAAGTGGAACACCGACTTCATCTTCTCGTATGCCAAGAACGAGGTGACAGACCTTGACACCAAGGCCCGCATCATCGACATGATTACCGGCACGGGCTTCACCCTCGAAGGCTATCCCGTAAGGTCGCTGTTCTCCATCGACTTCAAGGGGCTTAACGACGAAGGTCTGCCCACGTTCATCAACGAGCTGGGCGAAGAGACCGTCAGCACGTTCAACTTCCAGGACCGCGAGAATCGCGACTACCTGATCTACGAAGGACCGACAGACCCCACGACGACCGGTTCGTTAGGCAACGTATTCCAGTACAAGGGCCTGAAGCTGAACGTCTTCATCACCTACGCTTTCGGCAATGTGGTGCGCCTTGACCCCGTCTTCTCGCGCCGCTATTCCGACCTCGACGCTCTGCCCAAGGAGTTCAAGAACCGCTGGACACAAGCCGGCGACGAGGCATTTACCAACATCCCCGTCATCGCCGACAAGCGTCTGGACGAGAACGACTCCTACCTGCGCCGCGCCTACAACGCTTACAACTACTCGACAGAGCGTATCGCCAAGGGCGACTTCATCCGCATGAAGGAAATCTCGCTGAGCTACGACTTCCCCAAGACGCTCATCGAGCCTCTGAAGCTGAACAACCTCTCGCTGAAGCTGCAGGCCACCAACCTCTTCCTGATCTACGCCGACAAGAAGCTCAACGGCCAGGATCCCGAATTCTTCAATACCGGCGGTGTGGCTGCTCCTATGCCAAAGCAGTTCACGATGACACTGAAATTGGGTATCTAATCTCATATAATTAAATGACAGAAGAAATATGAAAAAGCTACATTTAGTATATATCTTTGCTACCAGCCTGCTGGCACTGACTTCTTGCGACGACTTCCTCGACAAGGTGCCCGATGACCGTGCAGAGGTGAATACCGAGGACAAAATAGCCAAGCTGCTGGTCAGTGCCTATGCCGGCAGCAACTCCAACCTGATATTGGAGATGTCGTCGGACAATGCCCGCGACAACGGTACTTCTTACGACTTCGACGAGTTGGAGCAGGAAGAGGCTTATCTCTGGAAAGACCAGACCAGTACCGACAACGACGCCGCCCAGTCTGTATGGGATGCCTGCTACATGGCTGCGGCACATGCCAACCAGGCCCTGGCTGCCATCGAAGAAATGGGAAATCCCGCCAGTCTGAGCGCTTACCGAGGCGAGGCTTTGCTTTGCCGTGCCTGGGCTCACTTCCAGCTGGCCAACGTGTTCTGCCTGGCCTACAACCCCGCAACAGCCGACACTGACATGGGACTGCCCTACTCCCTGGCACCTGAGACCGAGGTGAAGCCCGACTATCAGCGTGGCACGATGGCCGAGCTCTACAAGCATATCAGCGACGACATCGACGAGGGACTGCCCCTGATCAACGACAAGGTGTACACGGCTCCCAAGTATCACTTCAACAAGAACGCCGCATACGCTTTCGGAGCACGCTTCAACCTGTTCTACCAGAAGTGGGACAAGTGTATCGAGTACGCCAACGCCGCCTTAGGCAGCAATCCCGCCAACTTCCTGCGCAACTGGTATCACCTCGTGGTGGAACTGGCTTCTGACTATGAGACCCGTTGCAACGCATATATCAATGCCAGCGAGAACGCCAACTTCCTCCTGCAGACAGCAGCATCAAGCAGTGGCTACATCCTTGGCGCCTGGAGTCTCGGCACGCGCTATGGCCATGAGCAGACCAATATTACCAGAGTTGAGACCTATCGCGCTCCCGGCATCTGGGGAGCATGGGACTCGCCTGTAAATGTCGGACTGTATATGTCGCATTCTTGCTGGGGACCGGTGCAGACGCTGAACATCTCTAAGTACTATGGCTACTTCGAATATACCGACAAGGTGAACCGCATCGGCTACCGACGCAACGTCTATGTTCAGTTCTGTGGCGACGAGACGCTGCTTTGCCGCGCAGAGGCTTACGCCGTGAAGGGCGACCTGGCCAATGCCTTGAAGGACATGAACCTCTGGCTGTCGACCAACTCAGCCAACCTGCAGACTACACAGGAGCTGGTCAACCAGCGCTACGGCACTTACGACGCGGAAAATGATACTGGCATGAAGTACATGGACGACGGCAACGGCGGGCCTATTGCTGCCAGTGCCGAGAATGGCTCTGCCAAGAAGCACCTCCACCCGTTAGGATTCACCATCGGCGAGGAAGGCTCCGACCAGGAGAACATGATTCAGTTCATTCTCCACATGCGCCGCTGCCAGACGATGCAGGAAGGCGGCCGCTGGTGCGACATCAAGCGTTGGGGCATCGAGATTGCCCACAACCGCGAGGGACTGCCCGACGACAAGCTGCTGCTCGACGACCCGCGCCGTGCGCTGCAGCTGCCTGCCGACGTGATTTCTGCCGGCTTGACCCCCAATCCACGTAACAAATAATAAGAAAGGAATAGCGTTATGAAAATAAGATATTATCTTTTAGCAGCGGGTGCCATGTTGCTGATGGCATCGTGCAGCGAGGACAGTCTCGACGAGAAGAGCATCTTCCCCGACGAGACGACAGCCAGTTCCACCGAGCTTGACAAATGGCTGGAGGTGAACTACCAGCAGCCCTACAACATCCAGCTGAAATATCGTTTCGAGTTTAAGGAGAGCGACGTGTCAAAGAACCTCGCCCCGGCCCGTTACGACAAGTCTGTTGCACTCGCAAAGTTGACCAAGTACCTGTGGATCGAGTCCTACGAGGAACTCAAGGGGCGTGACTTCATACGCCAGTACTGCCCGAAGATCATGCACTTCGTCGGCTCTTACGGCTACAACTCCGGAGGTTCCGTCACGCTCGGCGTCGCAGAGGGCGGTATGAAGATTACGCTCTACAACGTCAACAACATCGACTACGAGAATCCCGACATCGAGTTCCTGAACTACTGGTTCTTCAAGACCATGCACCATGAGTTTGCCCACATCCTGCACCAGACAAAGCCCTACCCTGTCAACTTCAACGAGGTTACGGCTGCCAACTATCAGTCTGAGAGCTGGGTGAACCTTGATGAAGACGAGTGGCTTGCACTCGGTTTCATCTCCGACTATGCCAGCCGTGAGACGCAGGAGGACTTCGTCGAGATTATCGCCAACTACATCACTCACGACCAGGATTGGTGGGACGAGCAGCTTGAAAAGGCTGTGAAGTTCACTTACAAAGGAACGACCTCTAACGGTGCAAGCATCGAAAAGGCTTACTATGGCGTACAGCCCGGGGAGGCCCAGCTGAAAGCCGACGGCATTGCTGCCGTTACGAGCACCGACATCGACCGCAGCGGCCGCGGCTATATCGAGACCAAGCTCGACATCGTGCGCGACTGGCTGAAGACCGCCTGGGAAATCGACCTCGACAAGCTGCGCGAGATTGTCCAGCGCCGCTCTGCCAACGTTACCATGTTAGATTTGCAAACACTTAATTAAGAAGCAATATGAAGAAGATACAAATATTATTGGGTATTGCCATCCTTGGCCTGCTGACGTCTTGTCTCAAGGACCAGGAAGACATCTTTGACAAGCCTTCGGCCCAGAGAGCCGAGGAGGCCATTGCTGCCGACTACCAGGTTCTGACCAGTGCGGGGAATGGATGGCTGATGAAGTACTATCCTTCACCTTATCGTACGTATGGCGGATACAATGTCTTCCTGAAGTTCTCTGCCGACGGCAAGGTGACGGTGGCCAGCGACATTGACGATGCTGACGCCACGGCCGAGAGCTATTACAAGATTACGCAGAGTGCAGGAGTCGTCTTGTCGTTCGACACCTTCAACGACATCTTCCACCTCTTCTCAACGCCCGACCCCGTCTTAGGCTCTGCCGGCGAGGGCTGGGGAGGCGACTACGACTTTGAGTTCATCTCCGTCTCGCCCGAGAAGATTGTCCTGAAGGGCAAGAAGAGCGGCAACTATGCCACTATGGTTCCTTGCAAGGACGACAACTGGGCAGATTATATCACGACTATCAACAGCGTCGAGGAAGACATGAACTTCCCCCAGTACACGATGATGGTGGACACCACGGAAGTATCCATCGCCAAGTCGTATCGCAACTTCGAGATGACATACGCGACAGCCAACACCGATACCACCATCTACGTGCCTTACGTGGTGACCGACACAGGTATCGAGTTCTACGAGCCTGTCACCATTAACGGCAAGGAGATCGGCGGATTCAAGTATGCTGCCGACACATACGACTTCCAATGTACCACCGATGCCGACATCGTGCTGAACGGCATTGTGCCGCCCATCAACGTTACCCTGGTCAACGGCCTCTGGGCATGCAGCATGAGCAACATGGGCGAATACGGTATGCCGTTATGGAATGCTATCAAGACCCAGGTCATGCCTGCGCTGGGTGAGGATCTCTACTATTTCTACTTCGGCAGGAACGGCTCTTACTGGGGCTTCACCTTCAACAGCAGCGGCTACGCTGGTGTCATCGGCTTCCAGTACCAGCTGGTTGGCGACGACAAGGTCAAGCTCGTGTACAATGCAAAGGGCAACCAGAGCAATGGCGACTGGTACGTGAAGAATGCCGCCTTCTACTATCTGATAGCACCGTTTGGCTGCAGCACACAGCTTGACAAAAGCAACAGCGTGGTTCCTGTCGTAAGAACCTTCACCCTGACATGCGACAACCCGAAGTCGCCTACGTGGATTCAGCTCGCCGACGATGACATGCCAAACAATGTCATCAAGGTCTGGGACGAGAATCTTGATCCGTTTAACGATTAAATGATTACTGTTTATGAAAAAATTATTAAGCTTCATGATATTGCTGGCAGGCATCGTCTCCATCACGGCCTGCAGCGACGACGACCCCACCTACACCGCTCCGGCACAGCTCGCGCTGAAGAGTGCCGACGCATTCTTTGAGGCTGCCGGCGGGACGGGCTCTATCGTTGTCAATACTGCTGAGTCTATCACAGCCACCTCCAATGCCGACTGGCTGACCGCCAGCGTCAGCGGAAACACCGTCACGCTGACGGTTGCCGCCAACGACAAGCTCGAGGGCCGTTCAACAAATGTCGTGCTGAAATCTGCCACCGCCGTCAAGGAGGTCAATGTCACTCAGCGCGGTATTATCTATGGTCTTTCCGATGGTTACGTGTATCGCGTTGCTGACACTGCCAATTCTCAGGTCAGCGTTCCTGTCGCCCAAACAGCCGGTGTTACCGTTTCATGTCTGGCCGACTGGCTGACGGGCACCTTCAACAGCCAGACGAGCATGGTTGAAATCGTGGCCGCATCGAACGACACCGAGGCCGAGCGTGCCGGCTATGTGGCCATCCAGACCGGCTCCGTGAAGGACACCATCCTGATTGTCCAGGACCCGCTCCTGTTCAAATTGGAGAAGGCTGCCGTCGACCTGCCCAGTGAAGGTGGCTCACAGACTGTTCTCATTGAGCACTCACGCCCCGTGACAGCTACGGCAGATGCCGACTGGATTACCTGTGAGCTGAACGAAGCCGCCGATACGCTTGCCATCGCCGTTGCCGAGAACCCCGGCGAAGCCCGTCAAGGCACTGTCACCGTGCAGTCTCTGGATATTACCAAGACAATAACCGTCACTCAGGAGGCCGTGAAGGGCTCTGATGAAGAGCCGCAGGAGGAAGACCCGTTCTTTGGCACCTACACCTTCTACTGGATTGGCAGCAACACGTACAACCTGGGCAATTTCACCATTGAGGAATACACTGGCGAAGATGCCGAAGAGGGTGATGTTGTGCTGAAGGACTTCTACGTCCCTGGCAGCGAGGTCTACGCCTACGTCGAAGACGGCAAGCTCTACGTGTTTGACAGCCAGGCACTGGGTACGCTGACCGATCCTAACGAGGGAGACTACGGCACTATCCTTTTGAGCGCGTCACAAGAGGATTTAATCGTGTTCGACATCACGCCCGAAGGCATAGTGTCTACCGACCTTTGCGTGTTGGCAACCGATCCTGATTATACTCAAGGCTGGTGGTGGGAAATACCTGCCGGAGGCACTGCTACGCTTGTAAAGGCTACTGCTGACGACGCTTCGCGCAAGTCTGGACACCTGCGCACGGCCACTGCTCGACCGCTAACGAAGGTGCGCAAGAACCTTCCGGCAAGCTTTAAGCTCTTCCACAAGTAATCATACCATACTGAACATCATGAGGGCGCATCAAAGTGTGATGCGCCCTCATTGTTATCTTTGCTGCTCCAACTCGTACATTTTGACACAAAAAAAGCCTCAAAGATAACATATTCTCAATAATTTTAAGAAAAAAGCGAAAAAACTTGCATTTTCTTCTTTCTTTTAAAAATTTTATTTTATTTTTGCACCTTGAAAAAACTAACAACTTTTTTATAAACAAACAAAACGAGAGAGATTAAAGAATCATGACAATGCTGGCCGTGCTCTTCCTTTTCGTAGGAAGTGCAATGGCACAGACGAAAGTCAATGGTACCGTGGTGTCTCAGGAGGACGGTGAGCCAGTCGTTGGCGCATCGGTTCTCGTTGTGGGCAGCAACATTGGTACGGTGACAAATGGTCAGGGCCGGTTCACGCTGACCATGCCGCAGGGTAAGACGCAGATTCGCGTTTCCTACATCGGCATGCAGACACAGGCTGTGAATGCTTATGACGGCATGGTAGTGCGCCTGGAACTCGATGCCACTGCCATTGATGAGATTGTGGTTACTGCCATGGGCATCAAGCGTTCAGCCAAGGCCCTGGGCTATTCGGCTACATCGCTCAATGGTGACGACATTTCCGAAAGCCGCACCAACGACATCATGTCGAGCTTGGCTGGTAAGGTGGCTGGTGTGCAGATCAGCACCACATCGACCGACCCTGGTGCCTCAAATTCAGTCATCATTCGTGGTATCAGCTCGCTGAACGGCTCCAACCAGCCGCTCTACGTCATTGACGGTGTGCCCATGAACAACACGGCCATCATCAGTAGCGACCACTTGAACGCACAGTACGACTTCGGTAACGGTGCCAACGCTGTGAACCCCGACGACGTTGAGAACATGACCATTCTGAAGGGTGCTGCTGCTACGGCTTTGTACGGTAGCCGTGCTGCCAATGGTGTAGTCCTGATTACCACCAAGAGCGGAAAGGCTCAGAAGGGTGTTGGCGTGGAGTACAACGGCGGCCTCCAGTGGGAGACGGTGCTCCGTCTGCCGCAGATGCAGAACGACTTCGGTATGGGTTGGTACGGTGAGAAGACCGAGGACGAGAACGGCTCATGGGGCCCGAAGTTCGATGGTTCCATGCTGCGCTACGGTGCCATCTACGACCACTCGCAGAACATGAAGTCGTATGTGCCCATCAAGGACAACCTGAAGGACTTCTTCGACACTGGTTTCCGTTACAGCAACAGTGTGTCGATTAGCAATGCCAACGACAAGGACAGCTACTACGTCGGCCTCTCGCAGATTCACGACGACGGTATCGTTCCTACCAACAGCGACAGCTACACAAAGTACACCTTCACTGCTAATGGCAGCCACAAGGTGAAGGATCTGACCATCAGCACGAACCTGAACTACGCCTTCCAGAAGAACTCGTTCGTGAACACGGGCCAGGGCGGTGCCTCGATGTACAACGCCATGATGCAGACCCCGCGTGACATCTCCATTACCGAGATGAAGGACTTTTCCAATCCATTCAACACACCGGGCTACTACTATACGCCTTACGGCATCACCAACCCCTACTGGGTGCTGAACAACTACGAGAGCAAGTACGAGAACGAGCGCTTCTATGGTAAGCTGCAGCTCGACTACGACTTCCTGAAATATTTCCGTGCCACCTACCGTTTCGGTCTCGACACCCAGACGTGGCAGCGCAACAGTGGCGAACCCAACCTGGAGAGCCTCTTTGCCGGTACTTACAACGAGGATGCCTCGACCATCGCCGGTGCTAAGGGTAGCGTTTCACAGCAGACCACCCGTCAGCGTGAAATCAACCAGGACCTCTTCGTGACGTTCAACATGCCCGTCAACGACTTCAACATCAATGCCATAGCCGGTTTCAACGGTAACGAGCGTCGCTACAGCTACCTCTATGGCCATGTTGAGAACCTCACCATCCCGACGTTCTACAACTTGAGCAACTCCAGCGAGATTCCTTCTGTCAGCCAGTACCAGTGGAAACGCCGTCTGTACGGCTTCTATGGACAGGCAGAGTTGTCGTGGAAGGACATGCTCTACCTGACCGTCACCGGCCGTAACGACTGGTCGTCGACGCTGCCCGAGGAGAACCGCTCGTTCTTCTATCCCGGCATCACCGCCAGCTGGATTTTCTCGGAGCTGTTCAACGATGACCTGAAGAAGATTATCAACTACGGTAAGCTGCGCGCAGCCTGGGGTAAGACGGGTAACGACGCCTCTGTCTACATGACACAGTCGGTCTATGCACAGGGTGGAGCCAGCTCCAGCGGCTGGGCATCAAGCTCATTCCCCTTCACCAAGACGGGTACCAATGCCTACACAGCAGGTAATACGCTGGGTAGCATCGACCTCAGTCCTGAGATGACCACTGAGTGGGAGCTTGGTCTGAACATGGCATTCCTGCAGAACCGTGTGTCGTTCGACTTCAGCTACTACGACCGTACCTCTGACAAGCAGATCTTCTCCCTGAACATGGATCCCGCTTCCGGCTACACGGCCATGAACACCAACCTCGGTAAGAGATCAGCAACAAGGGTATCGAAGCCCTGGTCACCGTCGTTCCCGTCCGCACGAAGGACTGGGAGTGGAGCCTGACCTGGAACTTCACCAAGAACAAGAACAAGGTGGTCAGCCTGCCTGAGGAACTTGGCGGCGAGGTGAACATCTATGGGCTCTCCGGCGGCACAGGACTCTATGCCATCGAGGGCGAGGAGATGGGTGTCTTCAAGGCATATCGTGCCAAGACCGACGACGAGGGTCACGTCATTGTCAATGCACAGGGTATTCCTATCGTGAGCGACGACCTGGAGAAGGTTGGAACCATGAACTACGACTACCAGATGGGTCTGGGCACCACGCTGAGTCAGCCTGGGCGTCGACTTCGATATCCGCAAGGGTGGCCTGATGTACTCGCGTACTGCTGACATCAGCTACTTCACCGGTAACGCCATGCAGACGGCCTACAACGACCGTAATCCGTTCATCGTGCCTAACTCAGTGGTACAGGTAGGCGTCGACGACAAAGAAAAACCCATCTATGCAGAAAATACTGTCGGCCTGACTCCGACACAGATCTACAACTTCTGGAACAATGGCGGCTGGGATCGCGATGCTGGCTTCCTCATTGACAAGTCCTACGTGAAGCTGCGCTCAGTGGTTCTCTCCTGGGACCTGCCCTCGAAGGAAGTGGTTCGCAAAGACATTCCTCTCGGGCGTAAAGGTGTCGTTCTTCGGCAACAACCTGTTCCTCTGGACGCCTTCGGGCAACACGTTCGTCGATCCTGAGCTGACCTCGTTCGGTAACGACCTTACGGGTAACTACGGTGAGTGGTCGGCCAACCCCAGCTCGCGTAAGTTCGGTTTCAACGTTAATGTCAAATTCTAAAATGAGAAAGGAAACAATATGAAAAAGATATTTTATTTTGCCACTGCGGGTCTGATGATGCTTTCCAGCTGTGACCTGGACATCAACGAGAACCCGAACTACCCGTCGAATGCCGACGTGACGGCCGACCTTGTATTCCCCTCCATTGAGAACGCCCTTGCCGATGCCGTCGGCGACCAGATGTTCAACAATGCCGGCTTCTTCGTACAGTACTGGGACCAGATGCCTACGGCCAACCAGTATAACAATCTTGCCGAGCTGGAGATTGACGAGGCCAGCGACCTCTTCAACCGTTGCTACATCTATCTTTATGCCGGCGCACTCGAGGATGTTGAAGACGTGCTGTCGAAGACCTCAAGCACCAGCGACATCTTCGCTGCCAAGGTGCTGCGTGCCAACGTCTTCCAGGTG